>NZ_JBIRGD010000033.1:0-94009 GCF_044327805.1 Streptomyces sp. NPDC018019
AGCACCTGGAGTGCCGACGGCACCATCGAGAAACTCGGCATCCCCCTGCACCACCTGGTCCGCGAGCAGGAAGGCCGCAAGGCCGAACCCACCGCGTGCTTCGACATCACATAGTTGCGGACCGCCACCGGATACTTCCGCGCCCGTGGCAGAGCCTGGCGCCACGCAGCGAAGAACTCCTTCGTCGCCCGCGCCGACGGCGGGATCCGCAACCCGAAATCGCCGCGGTGCACAGGCCGGTTGAACGCATCAACCGGCGACTGGACCACCGCGCCGAAGCGCCGGTGAATCTCGCCGGCGTACCGCTGCTCCAGGAAGGCGTAGTACAGATCGATCCGGTTGACCTTCGAGCGGACCGTGTTGTGCCGCGGCCGTTTGCCCGGCCCCGCGAAGTACTTGTCCAGCTGCCGCGAGCTCAGGTGCCACGGCATGACGTCGTAGTATGAGCAGATCTCCAGCACCGGCTGGACCAGCGACTCCAGGGGCCGCGGTGACAGTCCCGCGACGTCCCTGGCCCCCACGTGTTCGGCGAGGGAATCCTGGAACAGGGCCCGCTCGGCTTCCGCCGATGCGGTTGCCGCGCTCTGCCGCTGCAGCGTCAGCACGTCGGCCAGGCCCGGCTCCGGCCGCTCCTGCTCGCCGGGCCGGTCCAGCTCAACTACCTCGCCACCGCTGATCAGAGAGAAGCGGCGGGTCCCGGAATCCTTCACAAGCAAGCAAATTGGAGAGAGAACTCCTGGAATCTGCGAGGAATCATCAGATCCTCACACGATCGGGTGAAGCGTTCCCCTCTGTCTCCGACCTGCACGAACAGCCACAACGCTCACACGGCCTCCCAGAGGGAACCCGTCGGCGCTCCAGTTCCGCGCGGACGGAGCCGCCGGATTCGGGCCGGACCGGGAACGATACCCAGACGTACGTGAGGAGCGCGCCGGCCGCCGACGCGAACCGGTGGCGCACGCCCCATCCCTCCTGCCGGGACCAGCGTCTCACCCACCACACCCCCAGCACCGTTCCCACGCACCATACGCCCACCCCGACCCACTCGAACCAGTCGTCGGTGATCGGATTGAGCGGCCCCCAGTACGCACTCGTCACGACCAGCGCCGCCGCCCCCGCCCGCCACGGCGCGGGCGCCCGGCCCGGCAGTCGCGGCAGCCGGCGCGTCCGTACGGCGAAGGCCGCGGCGACCAGCGCGGCGATGGCCAGGAAGGCGCCCGTGAGCTGGGCGGGTGAGGCGATGAACCGCTCCTCGCCGTAATTCCCCCGGAAGACGAGCACCGCGCCCGCGACGAACACGGCGGCCACCACCGCGAGCCCGGCACGGCCCAGCCACGGTTCGCTGCGCCGCGTCCGGGTCAGGGTCTCCACCAGGGCGATCGGTACGCAGATGCTCCACACCGTGTGCAGCGCCAGCACCGTCTGGGGCAGCTCCACGCTCATCCCCAGTGACGGGAGGTAGGACGGCCCGTGCAGCAGGTCGTTCCCCGCGTACGAGTCGTTCCACAGCATCTGGTCGACCGGCCCTTCCTCGATCAGCGCGTACGCCGCCGCCAGCAGCCCATGGTCGGCCATCCGCCGCCGCTGCGCCGGCCCAACTCCCGTACCAGGAGTGCCCCGCAGCCGTGCATCGGGGCCAGCACCAGTCCGAGGGGCAGCTCGGCGAGGGTGAGGTTGCCCAGCAGGAACTCACCGACGAACGGGGCCAGCAGGAAGAGGGCGAACGCGGGGGCGGGGCGGCGCGGAGCGGGCAGGGCGCCGACGGTACCCCCGCGCGCTCGACGCTGCTGTACCCGGACCGTGCCACCCTGCTCCGGCGCCGGATGACGCGGCATCCTCACCACGACCGAAGGGTGTGCGGGACTCACCACACCGGGCGCAGCGGGACCTCGGTGCCGCCGTACGTGTGGCGGAGGTACGTCTCCAGGTCGGCGCGGACCGCCGCCAGACGGTCGGCGCCGATCAGTCCGGCCCACTCCTGCTCGGCTTCGGTCCAGAGCTGATCGGCCTGGCGGAGGTAGTCGCGCCCGCGCTCGGTGAGGGCGAGGATGTGGGCGCGGCGGTCGCGTGGGTGGGGGTGGCGTGTCAGGTACCCCCACCCCTCCAGTTCCGTGACGGCCTTGGAAGCGGCCTGCTTGGTGATGCCCAAGTAGGCGGCGAGGTCGACCGTGGTCGCGTCGGTGTGCGCGGCGAGATAGCGGAAGGTGTACCCGTGCGCGGGGCGCAGCGGCTCGCGGCCCAATTCCGCCAGCCGGCTCTGGAACCGGTCGTTCATCGCCCGGAAGGCCATCGCGAGCAGCAGCGGGACCTGGCCGGGCAGGTCGCCCGGCCCGCTCTTCGGCCTCGGCTCGTCATGTGGGGCGTGCACGGCCACGGTTCTCCTTCCGCGAAGCGGTTTCGGCGGACTCTCGGGGGTCTCTCGGTCGTGGTGCCGCGGAACGACGCCAACGCAATCCTGGTAGACAGCCTGGTTGACCATCCCCGTTGCCACCCCTACCCTCCAACAAGACAACCAAGTTGTCTACTGCGGGGTCCGCCGAGCCGGCGTCCCGCCTCCCCGTCGTTCCCCTCGCACCCGTGAAGGACGTGCCATGCCCTTGTCCACTGGAGCCGACGCTCCGACCTTTGAGCGACCCGGCTTCACCTTCCGCCCTCTCGCGGTCCCCTCGCGTGGCAGCACGGAACTGGCGGTCTGGGCGCTGCACGCGGCGCCCGGCGCGACCAGTGAGCCGCACAGCATGGATCGCGAGGAGGTTTTCGTCGTACAGACCGGCCGGATAGCGGCGACCGTCGGCGGCGAGGAGGTCGTCGCCGGGCCGGGCGACGCCGTCATCGTGCCTCCGCACACCGAGCTGCACCTCCGCAACGCCGCCGCCGACGCGCCCGCGACCGTCAACGTCATCACCTCGGCCGGGATGCGGGCCACTCTCGGAGACGCGACATTCCCGCCCCCGTGGGCCCAGTAGGCGCCTGCGTACGGCGCGGGTGAGGCCGGGTGGCCTGGCGGCGGAGTCGCTGCACGAGGGCTCCGCCGGGCTGCCGCACGTACCTCTTTCGGCGACGCGTTCGGCCGCATCTCGGCCTCCGGGCGTGCACCGGGCGGCGGCGGGGGTACCGGTCCACCCGGCAACGTCGTCGTAGGAGGCACCATGGCATTCAATCCGCTCCCGGAAGAGGGCAAGCCCGGCGGTACGGGGGACCGCGTCGGCTCGGCAGCGGCCGGGGGCCACCGGCACTGCGGAGCGGGCCGCGGGGGCGAGGTGTACGCGCCGGGGGAGGGGATTCCCTTGCGGGGCTACGCCGTGCTGGCGGGAAGCTACGCCGGAGCCACGGCCCTGTTCGCCCTGGGTTTCCGGAAGTCCGGGCGGACCTTGCCCTCCCGTATCCCCCCGTGGGATCTGCTGCTCCTGGGCACCGCGACGTACAAGGCGTCGCGGCTGCTCGCGAAGGACAAGATCACCAGCCTGGTGCGGGCGCCGTTCACCCGGCGCAAAGAGGCCATCAGCGCCAGCGAGGTCATGGACGAGCCCCGCGGACACGGCCTGCGCCTGGCCGTCGGCGAACTGCTCGCCTGCCCCTTCTGCCTCGCCGCCTGGATCAGCACCTCACTGGTCTGCGGTTACACGGTGGCGCCCCGGGCCACCCGCCTCGTCGCCGGCGGCCTGAGCGCCGTGACGATCTCCGACTGGATGCAGTACGCCTGGAGCATCACCCAGGAGCGGGCCGAGGGATGATCTGGGGGCGCGGTACGCGGCCGGGTGCGGGGGAGTCGCTGTGCCGGGCCCCTCGGGTGCGTCGGCTCACCCGACCCGTCGCGGTGCCGGCGTCCAGCACTTCCGACGTCCAGCGCTTCCGGCGTCCGGGACTCCCGGGGCCCGGGGCGCCGGTGCGCCCGGTGTCAGAGGACCGGTGGCTCCAAGGCGTAGGTGGTGCCGCAGGCGCCGCACGCGAAACGGCCGTTGAGGCCGTCGTTGGCGCTTTGGCACTCCGGGCACGTGGCGGAGGTGAAGTACGGGGGGCGGGGGTCACCCACGCCCGTGCACTCCTCCGCTGGGACACCTTGCTTTTCCGTCATCCGGACGCTCCGCAATTGCACGACCATCTGCCGTCGGGCCCTTGAATGACCTCGGCACCGCATCGGCTGCAACTCATGATGCCCTCCCCCGCGCCCCCGAAGTCCGCGACTTCCCCAAGGAGAGAGTGTGCCTACAAAAACATCACAAAACCCCCTGGGAACGGTTACGCGGAGGCCGTGGTCGCGCAGTACCGGCGCACGGTGCCCGTACCGGAGCGTGGGTGGCTTCCAGAGGGCGCAGACGGAATCGGGGCGCGCCCCCGTTTGACGCCCCCTGGAGCTTGGGGCGAGACGCACCGGAGGCGACGCGGGTGTCCTGCGCGGCCTGAGAATCAGGAAGCCGCGCCCGACGGGGTGTGTCAAAATACTGACATGAAAGACCGGAAGCCCGTAGCCCCGCCGCACCCCGCCCAGGACGTCACCGAGCATGTGGGCTACCGCCTCAAGCGCTCCGCCGCGGCGCTGCGCGGCGCCATGGACAAGGCCCTGCGCGAGCACGGCCTGACCGTACCGCAGTACGCCTGCCTCGAACTCCTCGACCAGCAGCCGGGCCTGTCCAACGCCGAACTCGCCCGCGGCGCGTTCGTCACGCGCCAGTCCATGAACGTCGTGCTGCGCGGCCTCCAGGACGCCGGGCTGGTCGCCCGGCCCAGCACCACCGACCACGGCCGTGCCCTCCCCGCCCACCTCACCGAAGAGGGCCGGGGCCGTCTCGACGCGGCCCGCAGCGCCGTCTACGCCATTGAGGGGCGGATGATCGACGCCATCCCGCCGCGCCGCCTGGCCGCCCTCCTCGCCGACCTCGACCGCATGACGGCGGCCCTGGGCGGCTGAGGCCGCCGACGCGCCGGCCGCCGGCTTCCGTGGCGCGGGCACTGTCGCCGTGGTCATCGCCGCGTACCCTCGCCCGGCACTCCGCCCCGCCCGTGACCCACACCACAGCGATGACGCCGTGGCGCCGGGTGTAAGGGGCGCCGGCCGGGACACACGAGCGGCAGTGCTTCGGAACCGTAGGCACCCTTCCCCTTTCCGGGCGAGGGGTCCGTCTGCCGTTTTCCGGACCCGGCCTCTCGCCCGCCTGCGGACACCACCCTTGAGCGGCAAAGGAGAGCCGGCGATGGCCACCCCCGCGACCGCGCGCCCCGGCGAGCGCGGTGCCCACGATGTCGACACCAGCGACGAGTTCCGTCTGCTGGCAACGCTGGAGGACGGGCCGGTCAGGGAACGGATACGGCAGCGCGTCATCACCGCATGGCTCCCGATGGCCCACCGGCTGGCGTACCGGCTGCGGGAGCGCGGCGAACACCTGGACGACCTGAAGCAGGTCGCCGCCCTGGGCCTGGTCAAGGCCGTCGACCGCTTCGATCCCGACCGCGCCGACGCGTTCGAGCAGTTCGCCGTCCCCACCATCACCGGCGAACTCAAACGGCACTTCCGCGACCACACCTGGCACGTCCACGTTCCGCGCCGTATCCAGGACCTGCGCAACAAGGTCCGCATCGCGGTCAAGGAGCTGAGCACCACCCTGGACGGGCGCACACCCGGTACGGAACGGATCGCCGCGTACACCCAGCTGTCCGAACAGGACGTCACCCTCGGGCTGAGGGCCCTGGAGACCTACCGGTCGCTCTCCCTGGACGCGGCCCTCGATCACGGCGACGGCGGCGGCTCGGAGCACCCCACCCTCTTGCACGTCCTCGGCGCGCTCGAAGACGCCTTCGCGCTCGTCGAGGACCGCGAAGCGGTCAAGCCGGTCCTGGCCCGGCTGCCCGAGCGCGACCGCCGCATCCTCTACCTGCGGTTCTTCCAGGACATGACGCAGAGCGCCATCGCCGCCGAGCTGGGCGTCACGCAGATGCACGTGTCCCGCCTGCTCAACCGGGCGCTCACCCGGATACGGACGGAGGTGTCACGGGCGCCGGCGGGCACGTACCGCGCGGCGGCCTGAGCCGGAACCGGAAGCGGCACCGTGCGACGCGGCCCGGCCCTCGTCGAGGAGCCGGGGACGGTACCGCGCCCACGGGGTACCGAGCCCACGGGGAACCGAAAGGAAACGTACGGTCCGCGGACAGCGGCGGACCGGATGAGGAACGGAGCGTGCATGGCCGGTCAGGCACGGAAGCAGCAGCACGAGGCGCACCAGCGGAACCGCCGGACGGAGCGGCGGGGGACGGGCACCGACGACGAGGAGCCCCGTACGCACCGCGGCGCGACCGGGACCAGAACCGAGACCGGGGCCTGGGCCTTCCACCGGGAGGAGCCCGCGGCGCAGGGGCGGATCGCTCGCGTACGGCAGTGGTGGGCCCGGGCCTGGGGATCGGCGGGCCACGAACGCCACACGCTGCTGCTGATCGGCAAGAGCACGCTGGCGGCGACCATCGCCTGGTTCTTCTCGTACAACCTGCTCGAAGCCGAGTCACCGGCGTTCGCGCCGTTCTCCGCGGTGCTGATCATGCAGGTGACGGTGTATCAGTCCCTGCTCCAGTCGCTGCGGTACGTGGGTGCGGTGGCGACCGGAGTCGCCGTACAGGCGGCCCTGGGCTACTTGGCCGGTCCCGACCTGCTCACCTTCGCGCTGGTGGCGGTGGTCGCCCTCACCATCGGCCGGTGGCCGGCCCTCGGGTCGCAGGGCTCGCAGGTGGCAACGGCGGCGTTCTTCGCCTTCTCCACCTATGTCACGGCCCCGGCCGGCCTCGGCAAGATCACTCACCTGGCGCAGATCATCCTGCTGGTCCTCATCGGGTGCGGCGTCGGCGTGATCGTCAACGTCACCCTGGTCCCGCCCCTGCGCTACCGCAGTGCCGAGCACGGCATCCATACCCTCGCCCGCGCACTGTGCGACCTGGTCAGCGACATGTACCCGGCGATGCGCCAGGGGGAGATGGAGGAGGAGCGGATCAGCCACTGGCGGGGTCGGGCCGAGCAGACCGGCGAGCTGATCCGGCAGGCCGAGAACAGGCTGCGGACGGCGCGCGAGAGCCTCTACTTCAACCCCCGCAGCCGGCTGGGCCGCTACCGGGACCCCAAGGGCTTCGAAGGGTACGGCGCGGTGCTCAAGGCGCTGGAGCGGACCATGTACCAGATGGCCTCGCTCATCCGCAGCCTCGACCAGTGGCGCCAGGACGGCAGCGACCGCGACCGGCGCTTCCTGTGCAACTACGCCGACTTCCTGGAGGCCGTCTCCCGGATCGTCCAGGTCCTGGGAGAGCTGGACGAGGACACGCTGGCCGACCAGACCGACGAACTGTGCCGGCTCGCGGACCAGGCACAGCGGTGCTGCCGCCAGGTGACGGACCAGGCCGAACAGGACGGGCTGCCGCTGACCAACCCGGCCTACCCGTACGGCGTGCTCGTCGTGGAGGCCACCCGGCTGATGGACGAGTTCCGGTACACCTGCGACGTACTCCGGAGACAGGCCGCGTAACTGCGCCCGGCACCGCCCTCGACCGCACCTCACCCGCGTCCCTTACCGCCGACTTACGGCGTGCCGATGCAGGATGGGTGAAGCTTGACATGTGCCGTGCCGCGCTTCGCGGTACCTGAGGAAGGACCAGCAGTGCGCCTGTACACCGCCCCGGCCCCGGCCGTCGTACCCGCTTCGCCGGGCCACCGGGGCTGATCGCCATGGTTGCCCCTTCCGAACCGCCACCGCCCGCGACCGTAAGCGCGGCCACACCCACGACCACACTCGCGAAGTCCGGCACCGCCTCCCACACCGGCCCCGGTCTCGACCTCGCCCGCGGACCGGTGCAATGGTTCCGGCCCACCATCCGGATACGGCTCACGCTGCTCTACGGCGGCATGTTCCTGATGGCAGGTGTGGTGCTCCTCGCGATCATCTACATGTCCGCGGCCAACACCCTCGAAGAAGGCTCCCTGGAACTCCGGGTTTCCGGCACCGACATCACACTCGGCAACGCCAATTGCCGTGCTCAGCAGTCGGGCGGCACGGCCGACGACATCAACGCGGCGATCGGCCACTGCCTCCGCGACCAGCGCACACAGGTCCTGAAGACGTTCCTCAACCGTTCGCTGCTGGCGTTGCTGGGGCTGACCGTGGTCGCGTTCGCCTTCGGGTATGCGATGGCGGGCCGGGTGCTGTCGCCGTTGGGCCGGATCACCCGTACCGCGCAGCGGGTGGCGGGTTCGGATCTGCACCGCCGTATCGAGCTGGGCGGTCCGGACGATGAGCTCAAGGAGCTGGCGGACACCTTCGACGAGATGCTGGACCGGCTGGACCGGGCGTTCGAGTCGCAGCGCCGTTTCGTGGCCAATGCCTCGCATGAGCTGCGGACGCCGTTGGCGATCAACCGGACGCTGCTGGAGGTGCAGCTGGCCGATCCGGATGCGTCGCCGGAGCTGGCGCAGCTGGGCAAGACGCTGCTGGCGACCAATGAGCGCAGTGAGCAGCTGGTGGAGGGGTTGCTGCTGCTGGCCCGCAGCGAGAACAAGATCGTGGACAAGAAGCCGGTGGATCTGGCCGAGGTGGCCTCCCGGGCGCTGGATCAGGCGCGGGCCGAGGCGCAGGCCAAGGGGGTGGAGATCCGGGGGGTGCGTCAGCAGGCGTTCGTGCAGGGCAATGGGGTTCTGCTGGAGCGGATCGCGCTGAATCTGGTGCAGAACGCGGTGCGCTACAACGTGCCGCAGCGTGCGGCGTCCTCGGAGGAGGACGGCGGGGGCGAGGCGGGGTGGGTGGAGGTCACCACCGAGCCGCAGCCCGGCTGTGCGGTGCTGGTGGTCACCAACACCGGTCCGGCGGTGCCGGCCTATGAGGTGGAGAACCTCTTCGAGCCCTTCCGCCGCCTGCGGACCGAGCGCACCGGCAGCGACAAGGGCGTCGGTCTGGGCCTGTCCATCGTGCGCTCGGCGGTACGGGCCCACGGCGGCACCACCACCGCCCAGCCGCGCGAGGGCGGCGGCCTGATCATCCGCGTCGTCCTGCCGAACGAGGACCGCACGAGCCGCGCCCGAGGCGCCCATCAGATCACGGTGTGACGACGCGGCCCGAATGCCGGACACAGGCCGGAATTCCGGGACGGCGGGGGCGCCCGAGACCGGCAGCACTTCCCGGTACTCCGGTCGGCCCCGCGCCCCGTGCCGCTTGACCTTGTCGCAACGACAACGTTTCTACTGCTGTCATGCGAATCGGAGAGCTTGCCGCAATCGCCGGCATCACCACCCGCGCCGTACGGCACTACCACCGCATCGGGCTGCTGCCCGAGCCGCCGCGGCAGCCCAACGGATACCGTGAGTACTCGCTGCGCGACGCCGTCGAGCTGGCCCGGATCCGTCGGCTGACCGAGCTGGGGCTGAGCCTGGACGAGGTGAAGGACGTCCTGGCGGACGACGCAGGCAAGGACCTCGTCGAGGTCGTCGCCGAGCTGGACGCCGACCTGGCCCGCCAGGAGGAGGCCATCCGGCAGCGCCGTGCCCGCCTGCGCGAGCTGCTCCAGCAGGCCGGCCGGACCGGGCGGCTGCCCGCCGAGGCCCCCGTCTCGCCCGAGCTCGCAGCCGTCTTCGAGGACATGGCCCGCGCCTCGGCGAGCCTGCCCGGCCCGGAGCCGGCGATGGCGGCCAAGGAGCGGCAGCTGCTCGCCCTGCTGGAGACCGGGTCGCCAGGCGGCGACCGCAGCTGGCTCGGCGCCATGGTGCACAGCCTCACCGCCGACCCGGAGGCCGTCCGGCGCGCCTACGCGGTCTACGCACAGCTGGACGAGCTGGCCGAGGCCGCCGAGGACGACCCGCGGGTGGAGGAGACCGCCCGGGCCATCGCCGGCAGCATCCCCGACGAGGCGCTCCAGGCGATGACCGTACGGGAGGACGGCGACGCGGGCGCGCACGGCGCGTTCGCGGACGCCTTCTTCGCGGACTTCGCCCCCGCCCAGGCCGCGGCCGTGCGCCGCGCCATCGTTCTGCTGCGGGAGCGTGCCGGGTGAAGACGTTGCGAAAGACCGTACGCCGGGCGTTTGCCGCACTGCTCCCCGGCGAGGCGGTACTCGTCCTGTGCGTGGCCGGTGGGGTGCGGATACCCCCGGCCGTCCGGCTGACGGTGGAGCTCGCGGTGCTCGCTCTCATGGCCGCGGCGGCCGTACTGCTTCTGACCGACCACCGCCGGCACCGCCGGGACGGCCTCGGCCACCGCCGCGCCGTCCGCGCCGCGCTCGCCGACACCGTCCCGGCGCCCGTACGCAAGCTGACCGCCCATGAGGTGTTCCTCTCCACCAGCTTCCTGCGCTGGGTGACCCGCCGCGGCCCGCACGGCGTACGCGACGGCGACCTCCCCGTCCCCTACGCTCCGGGACAGGTGTCGGTCATGTACGGCTTCCTCTTCGTCTGCATCGTCGAGACCGTGGGCCTCGCCTTTCTGATCCCGTGGCCGGTGGTGCACGCCGTCACGCTCGTCCTCGACATCTGGGGCTGCTACTTCGTCCTCGCCCTGCACGCCTCCTGCGTGGTGCGCCCGCACGTGATCGGGCCCGACGGCTCGCTGCGCCTGCGCTACGGCGCGCTGCTGGACATCCGGATTCCGGCCGACCGGATAGCGTCCGTCCGTCTGGACCGGCGATTCCCGGACGGCAAGCTGGCTGCCGTGGACGGAAACGGCGTCGCCGACATGGCCGTGGCCGGCATGACGACGGTCACCGTCGAACTCACCGAGCCGGTGCGGTACGTACGGGCCCTGGGCAAGCTCGCCGAAGCCCGCGCCTTCCGCTTCTACGCCGACGATCCCGCGCCCGCCGTCGCCGCACTGAGGGCGGGCCGCTCGTCCGCCGGCACTCCTGGCTCCGCGGCTCGGGCCGGGTGACGGCCGTGGCCCGGCCGTCACCCGAACGCGTGCTCCGGCCCCGGCTACGGCAGGCCGCCGGCGATGGCCTTCATCAAGGTGCCCGTCGGGGTGTCACCGGACATCTCCCAGACCATGGCGCCCAGCAAGCCCTTGGACTTGACCCAGTCCGTCTTCTTCCCGATCGACCAGGTGTCGTCGAAGGACCACCACTGACCGTTCGTGCCGGTGTACCCGTATGTCGAGACGGACTGCTCATCGTGGTGGACGGTCATGTTCGGCACGTTCGCCAGGAGGTTCTGATAGCCCCGGATGCCCGCCTCCTCGGGGAACTGGCCCGGGGCCGCGCCGTCCGCCGACTGCCATTCGCCGTGCACCCCGCCGTCCGCGACGGTCTTCCAGCCACGGCCGTAGAACGGGAACCCGATGGTCAGCTTGCGCGGGGCGACCCCCGCGTCCGTGTAGGCGCGCACGGCGTTCTCGACGCTGAAATGGAAGTCGTACGGGTCCTGGACATCCCGGTACAGGTTGGCCTGGTGGCCCGTGCGCCTGGGCTCCCAGGAGTTGTCGCTGCCCGAGCCGTGGAAGTCGTAACCCTGGACGTTGGCGTAGTCCAGCGATGTGAAGATCGTGGACAGGTCCCAGCCCTGCTGGATCTTGACGGGGTCGGCGGGGGTGAAGGCGGTCAGCAGCTTGTGCTCGCCGCCCAGCGCGTCGAGCTGCCGGCGGAACTCCTTGACCAGCAGCGCGAGGTTGGCCTTGTCGTCGGGGCTGTAGTGGTTGCCCGGATGGCCTTCGGCACCCGGCCACTCCCAGTCCAGGTCGATCCCGTCGAAGATGCCCGCGCCCGTCCCGGGGCCGCCCGCGCCGTTGTAGACGGGCAGATTGCCCTTGATCCACACATCGATGCAGGAAGCGACGAACTTCTTGCGGGAGGCGTCGGTGGCCGCCGCGTCGGAGAAGAACTTCGAGTACGTCCAGCCGCCGAGCGACATCACCACCTTCAGATGCGGGTGCTTCGCCTTCAGCTTCTTCAGCTGGTTGAAGTTGCCGCGCAGCTTGCCCCAGCCGTCGTCGGCCACCCCGTCCACCGATTGCGCGGCGGGGAACGCACGCCCGTAGTCGGCGTCCGCGTCGCCCGCGCCGGTGCCCTCGTCCGGGTCCTGCGGATTGCCCGAAACGCCTTTGGTCACGCCGGCCAGACAGGTGAGGTTCTTCGGATCGATGTTGGCGAAGGCGTAGTTGATGACGTCGAGTTTCGCGGCGGCACCCGAGGTGTCCAGGTTCTTGACGAAGTACTGGCGGCCGTAGATGCCCCACTGCGCGAAGTAGCCCACCTTCAGGTACTTACCGGGTCCGGCCACGTCGTCCGTGGTGACGGTCAGGGCGTGGGAGGCGGGCGAGGCGTTCTCGGCGGCGTCGCGCGCCTTCACGGAGAAGACGTAGGTGGTGGCGGGCGTCAGGCCGCCGACCGTGGCGGTGGTGGTGCCGCCGGGGACCGTGGTGGCCAGTTCGGCGCCCCGGTAGACGTCGTACGCGACCACGCCGACGTTGTCGGTGGCCTTGTCCCAGGCCAGGGAGACGCTGGAGGAGGTGGTCGCGGTGGAGCGCAGGCCACCGGGTGCGGTCGGCGGTACGGGGTCGCTCGCCGGGTCCACGGTGTGCGCGGTCACCGGCGCGCTCGGCGGCCCGGCGTTGCCGCGCCGGTCCTTGGCCCGGACGGTGAACGTATAACGGGTGGCCGGGGTCAGGCCGGTCACGGTCGCGGTGGTACCGGCGGACGTGGCGACCGTACGCCCCTCGCCGAGCACCTCGTAGGAGGTGACCGGGTGGTCGCCCTGGGCGGCGGCCGGCCAGCTCAGCGAGACGCTGCGCGCGGTGGTGCCGGTGACCTGGGGCGTGCCGGGGGCCGACGGCGGGACGTCCGGGCTGCCGTCGCACTTGTCTCCGTTGACGGTGCAGGTCGTGGGCGTACCGACGGGGCCGTTGGCGATGAACCAGTAGCTGAACGGATCGGTGCTGCCGCCGGCCGGAACGGTCGCGTTGTAGTGGGCGTTCCGGACCGTCACATGGCGGCCGTCGACGGTGGCGCCGCCGTTGTAGTGACCGCTGATGGTGACACCGGCCGGCAGGTCGAACTCCAGGGTCCAGCCGGTGACGGCGGCGGAACCGCCGTTGCGGACGACATAAGTGCCTTTCCACCAGGAGCCGTTGTCCTCGGTGGTGAAGGCGGCGGTGAGGGTTCCCGCCGCCCGGGCGGGGGAGGCCGGGCCGGTCAGCGCGGCGGCCACGGACAGGATCAGTGTGCTGAGCAGGGCCGCGGCTCTGCTGCGGAATCTGCGCCGGTCTTTCATGAGCACCCCTGTGAGTGTGAGTGGTACAGGGTGTGAGAACCGAATGCGCATCCCTGGCCGCGCAACCAGGGGGGCGGGTGTGGTGTGGCGCCGCCGGGTTCCGGATGGTAGGTCGCACCATAAAAGGTCTGGACCAAGGCGTCAATTGGTGGAGGGAGGGCGGGAGTCGGGGGATACAGGGGGATGGCCGGTGGCGGCGAGCGGCTGTCGGCGTCCCGTCGGCGTCAGGCGAAGACCGCGGCTGGTGCCGCGTGGGACGGACCATGAGCTACCGACCGGCGACTGCGTACCCGCCCCGACCGATCAGTGACGGCCCGCCAGCCGGTATACAGCCCGGTCCCGCCAACGCGCCCCGTCCCAGACGATGAGGTGGACCGCGTGTACGTGACAGCTGAGCGGCAACCGCGGCTCCAGTTCGGCCTGCAACGCGTCGTACGCGGCGTCCTGGGCGGCGGGGCCCTCGCTGTTCGCGACCGTCAGGTGCGGAGTCAGACCGGCACCGAACAGCCCCCGGTACGGCACCGCCTCGGGCCACCGTCCGGTGAGGTCCTTGGTCAGCGCGGTCACGGGGTCGTGCGGCCACGGGTCGAGGTAGAGCACGCCGGGGTAGCGCCGGAACGTGTCGAAGGTGAGCGTGAAGGCGTCGTGCCCGGCGAAGAGGCCGGTCAGTTCGCGGTCGGTCGCGGCGTCGATGCGGCTCTCGTGCAGAAACGGGTACAGCACGGTCACATGGGCGGGAAACCCGGCCCGCACCAGCGGATCGGCTTCGGGCACCTTGATGGTGAACGCGGTGTCACCCGGCACGTCCGGCCACCCGGAGGCCGCGTCCTCGCTTGCGGCGACGTCTTCCTCTGCGTACATCACATGCCATGATCGCACCGGCCGGACGCCGCACGGACAGCCCCCTCGAAGGCCCGGTCAAACGCATCGGCTACGTATCAGCTACTTGGCCACGCAGCAGCCGCGACCGCTCGCCGCCGCGTCGGGAGCGGCCCCGGCGCGCCACCGAGCAGGGCTCGCAGGACGCCCGGCCTACCGTCCCACCACCAGATCGGCATCAGCAGCCAACCCGTCAACGCGTGAAGTGGTCACCACGGCCAGCTCATAGTCGTGGCGGCGGCCCGGCTGCCACTGCCCTCCGGCGAGTGGCACGGTCGCCACGTTCGGTACCGGTCCTGCCGTCCAGTCCAAGGGCCCCGCGACCGTCTCCAGCCGGGTGCGGCCGACCGCCGCGGCGACCGCTGCCGGGTCGGTGGGGTCATCGGCGGTACGCAGGGCGTACGTGGCCACCTCGAACAGGGCGTAGGCCAGCCCCAGCGGCTGCAACCACTGCCTTCCGGTGGTCTGCTCGTACGCATCGGCGAGCCGGGCTGCGGTCGTACCGTCCAGGGAGGAACGGTAGGGGTGGGCCGGGGACCAGTAGACCAGCGTCGCCACGTGCGCCTGCGCCGGTTGCCGGCCCTCGGCGGTGACGGAGGGAGGGTAGGCGAGCCAGCGCGAGCAGGTGATCAGCCGCGGCGCGGCGCCGTGCTCGGCGGCGGTGGCGCGAAATCGGGCCAGGTCGCGGCCGGTGGCCGCGCTCGTGACGATATCGGCGCCGGCCGCGGCGAACGCTTCCACATGGCCGGTCAGGTCGTCGGCGGGCTCGGTGTAGGCGGGCGGATCCACCAGGTGGTGGCCACGGGCCCGGGCGACGGGCGCGAAGCCCCGCTGCGCGTCGCGCGACCAGTTCCCCTGCGGACCGTCGTTCCAGAGGCAGCCCACCGTACGCTCGGGACCGTCGGCCAGTTCCCACAAGTCCGCGAAGGTCTCGGCGATGGTGTCGAGCCCCCAGCAGAAGTGGTACGTGAAGCGGAACGGCGCCGAATCGCTCGCGCCGCGCCCGTAGTAGTAGACCTGCCACGGGAAGGTGCTCGACACACACGGCACTCCCGCCTCCTCGCACGCGTCGGCGACGGCCGGCAGCACTTGCGTACCGGCCAGCGTCACCACGATGTGCGCGCCTTCGTCCGCGATCAGCTCGTGGACGGCCTGTCGTGCGCCTTGTGCCGTGGACCGACTGTCGCGACTGGCCAGACGCACGCGATAGGAGCGTCCACCGTTCACGATGCGGGTGAGTTCCGGACGCAGACGGGATAGCACGAAGGCCAGCGGATCGCCCAGACTCGCCAGCCGCCCGGTACGCGCCGCCACCACACCCACCACCAAAACCGGCTCCGCCACCCGATCCCGTCCTTCCACCTGAGCCTCCGAGCGCCATGTACACATCGCTCGGGAAATAACCGGCGGATGACGACGATGGGTGCGCATCACCACTCTTTCGGCGGGGTGCGTGGGGCGTATTGCCGTGGCCGCAGGGCCGCACATGTGCCGAAAGCGAGGTTGTCGCGCCCAACTACTGTGGTGACATGGCGTTGCTGTCTCGCCTCCACCGTTTCCATCAGAGGCATCCGTGGAGCCACAATGACCACTACGGCCCCTGGGTGGCCGACTGTGTGGCCGCGTCCGGGGCCCGCAACGTCCTCGACGTAGGGTGCGGCACGGGGAATCTCGCCGCCCTGCTCCGCCGCCGCGCCGCCACCGTCACCGGGCTGGAACCCGACCCTGCGACCACCCGCGCCGCGGCGGAACGCTTCGCCGGCGACCCCGCGGTCACCATCGTCCAAGCCGACTTCGCAGCCCGCGACCGGCAGCGGCGCTGGGACGCCGTCACCCTCGTCGCTGTCCTGCACCACCTCCCACTGGTGCCCACTCTGCGAGAACTGCGCGGCTGCCTCGCCCCGGGCGGACGCCTCGTGATCGTCGGCTGCTACCGGGAGGACGGGCCCGCCGACCTGCTCGCCACCCTGCCGGCTGCGCTCGCGAACCCGGTCGTAGGGCTGGTCAAACACCCGGACCGCGCCGCTGTGACGCCCTTGCACATGACAGCCCCCACCACCAACCCGAAAGAGACCCTGCGCGATATCCGGGCCGCGGCCGCACAGGAACTGCCCGGCGCCCGGATACGCCGTCGCCTGTTCTGGCGGTACACCCTCGTCTATGACGCCCTCGCCTGACCCGAGATGCGGACTCGATATCTTCCGGACCGCCGTCGGTTACAGCTCCACGTGGAGCGTCCCCACGTGTCGGCCTTCGATCAGTTCCCGCAGGCCGCGCGGGGTGTGGTCGAGGCCCTTCAGTACGGTGCGGGGGAAGGTGAGGGTGCCGTCGCGCAGTCCGCGGCCGAAGACCTCGGTCCATTCGGGGACGATGTCGAAGTTGTCGTACAGCGTGGCACCGCGCAGAGTGATGCTGCGGGTGATGAGGGACACCGGATCGATTTCCGTGGTGGCCGATTCGCCGAGCTGTCCGGCCAGCGCTCCGATCAGCGCGATGCGCGCTCCGCGCCGCGCCAACGCGACGGCCGCCTTCAGCTGCTCGCCGCCCACATTGTCGATCACGACGTCGATCCCGTCGGGTGCCGCCGCCCGCAGCTGTTCCTCCAGGGAGCCGGCGCCGCGCAGGACGGCGACGTCGTAGCCCAGTTCCTTGGTCAGGATGTCGGCCTTGCGCTGTGAACCGGTGGAGCCGATGACCCGCGCCGCGCCACGCAGCCTGGCTATCTGGCCGGCCAGGGAGCCCACTCCGCCGGCCGCGCTGGTCACGAACACCGTGTCGCCCTCGCGGACCTCACCGGCACGTACGACGCCCAGGTAGGCGGCGGCGCCCTGGTTGAGGTGCGCAGCCGGGTAGGGCAGTTCCCGCGGGTCCAGGCGCTGGACGGCGGTGGCGTCCAGCGCCGCGTACTCCCGCCAGCCGCCGGTCTGGGTGCTGACGAGATCACCTACCGGCAGACCGCTGTCGCCCGCGTCGACGACCTCACCGACGCTCGGCCCCGGCACACACGCACCCACGTCGAACGGCCGCATCGGCAGGTCGTCGCGGCCACGGATCAGGTCGCTCAGGACGGCGGGAACGGCCAGCACCGTGGTGCGGATCAGCACCTGACCGGGCCCCGGCGCGGGCGTCGGAGCCGTTACGAGCGTGAAGTGTTCCTCGGACGGCGTGCCCGCCGGGCGTGCGGTGAGGTGGACCTCGCGGTGGGTCGCGGGGAGGGCGGGGGCTGCGGTCATGCGCTGACTCCTCGACAGGCTTCGTGGACGGGTGATGACCAGGCCCGGAAACCCGGGTGGTGGCCACTCGCTGCGGCAACGTCGGGACGCCTCCCCACGCTCCCGGTTCCGCTGCGAGCGGAAGCAGCATCGGCGAACGGCCCCGACGCCTCGCAAGAAGCGGCTTAAAACCGTCTAAAGCGTATGTTTGTCGGCCACTTGGTCGGGGAGTGATCTCCCCGTTCTCAAGATTGTTGTCGCGGCGCCTGCGCCGCACCACCACACCTCCAGCCACCGTTCGTGAGACAGGAGCCCCCGCATGCTGCCCGCCATGGAGCGTCGCAACCGTGAACGATTCCTCGCCGAACCGCGCGTCGGCGTCCTGGGTGTGACCGATTCCAGAGGCGGTGACCGGGCGCCGCTGCTCGTGCCGGTCTGGTACGGCTACGAGCCCGGGGGCGAGGTCCTCGTCGAGATGGGCCGGGAAACCATCAAGGCTCGGCTGGCCACCGCTGCCGGGCGGTTCAGCCTGTGCGTACAGGACGAGGGGCGGCCCTACCGGTACGTCAGCGTCGAGGGCCCCGTCACGGCCGTCGAGGACCCGGTGGATCCGGCCGTGCGCGAGGCCCTGGCCCGGCGCTACCTGGACGCCGAGGAGGCGCACGCGTATCTGGCGGCGACCGCCGGCCAGCTCACGGACGACATCGTCCTGCGCATGCGGCCCCAGCACTGGCGCAGCGCCGATTTCGCCGCCTTCGCGGCCGCTTTCGCCGAAGAGGGCGCTGGAGCGGGCGCCGCGGAGGGCGCTGGAGCGGGCGCCGAAGGGCGCGCCGGCGAGGCCGCCGGTACCTCCTGAGCGCCCCCTCCGGTACACCGCGGGGCGCGTCCGCCGGTACACCGCTTGGCGCCCCGTCTGCACACCGCTCCACCGCCCGGAAGTCGTTGGAACGAGAGAGGCTTGATGACCGACACCTACGTCCCCGCACTCCCGGACTCCCGGCTCGCGGCACGGCTCGCGGCCCGGCTCTCGGCCCGATTCACGACCCGGACCACCGGTACGCCGACACCCGCGCCCGGCTACCCCCGCGACAGCCGCATCGCCGAGCTGTTCGAGGCGCAGGCCGCGGCACTGCCGTACGCCCCGGCGGCCTGGCACGGGACGCGAACCGTGACGTACGGGCAACTGAACGCCCACGCCGACGCGTTGGCGGCCCGCCTGGCAACACACGGAGTACGGCCTGGCGACCTCGTCGGTGTGTGTGGCAGCCGTTCCCTGGAAGCGCTGGTGGCGCTGCTGGGAATTCTCAAGGCCGGCTGCGCGTACGTACCGCTCGACGAGGACCTTCCGCCGGCCCGGTTACGGGCCATGGCCGAGGACGCGGGGCTCGCCGCCGCCGTCACCCTGCCGGGCAGTACCCGCCGGGTGCGCGGTCTCCGCGCGTCGATCGCGGTCGGTTCCCTCGACCGGCCCGCCGACGGCCCGCCGCCCGGCGCCACCGCCGGTACCCCTGCCGATACCGCCGCCCGGGCCGGTTCCCCGCGCCCCGGCTCCGCCACCGACTGCGCCTACGTGGCCTTCACCTCCGGCACCACCGGCCGCCCCAAACCGGTCGCGCTGTCCCACCGCGGCGTGATCCGCCTCGTCCTGTCCGATCCCGAACTCGCCCCGCCCGCCCCCGGCGACGGCGTGCTGCACGCCTACGGTCTGTCCTCCGACGCCTCGACGATCGAGATCTGGAGCGCGCTGCTCACCGGCGCCTGCCTGGTTATCGCCGACCGCGAGGACCTGCTCGCACCCACCGCGCTGGAGCAGCTGATCCAGCGCCACCGCGTGACCGTGGCCTACCTGACGACCAGCGTCTTCCACCTCGTCGCGCGCACCCGCCCGGAGGCGCTGGCCCCCCTGCGCCTCGTCTCCGCGGGCGGGGAGTCGATGGACCCGCGCCTGGCCAACGCCGTGCTCGCGGCCTGCCCCGGCACCATAGTGGTCAACTTCTACGGCCCGACCGAGAACGCCGTCGTCTCCACCGCGCACCGGCTCAGCCCGCTCCCCGAGACCGCCACGCATGTTCCCCTGGGCCGTCCCTTCGGCGCCTCCACCTGCCATGTCCTGCGCCCTGACGGCACCCCGACGCAGCCGGGCGAGGAAGGGGAGCTGTACGTGGGCGGGGACGGGCTGGCCCTGGGCTACGTCGGCGACCCCGGGCTGACCGCCGAGCGGTTCGTGTCACGGCCCGCGGTGGAGCCGGGGTCCCTGCTGTACCGCACCGGCGACCGCGCCGTACGGCACGCCGACGGACTGCTGGAGTACCGGGGGCGCCTCGACCGCCAGGTCAAACTGCGTGGCGCCCGCATCGAGCTCGACGAGGTCGAGTCCCGGTTGCGGGCCCATCCCGAGGTCGGCGAAGTGGCCGTGGAAGCCGATGCCACGGGCCTGACCGCCTACGTCACCCACGCGGTGCCCGGAGGTCTGCTGCCGCTGTCCGCCCTGCGCGCGTACTGCGCCCAGTGGCTGCCCCCGCAGGCCGTCCCGGCCCTGGTGCCCCTGGACCGCTTCCCGGTGACCAGCGGTGGCAAGACCGACCGCACCCGCCTGAAGGCGGCCGTACCCACCTCCGGCCACGACCCCGCCGCGCCCCCGTCCGGCCCCGACCACGCCACGGCGCCCACACCCGGCATAGGCAACACGCCCACTCCACCCGGCCCATCCGGGGCGAAGGCAGCCGGCGGCCTGCTCGGCGTCCTGACCGACGTGTGGGAGCGGGTGCTGCACGTCCGCCCCACCCCGCAGGACGACTTCTTCCTCCTCGGCGGGGATTCCCTGCTCGCCTCCGAAGCCGTCACCCGCACCCTGTCCGTCCTCGGCCTCGACGCCGCCCTGGGGTCCACCCTCGTCAAGGCCCTGCTGGCCGCACCCACCCTCGACGCCTTCGCCGCCGCCGTGCACACGGCCCAGGGTGGCTCCGGCGGGACGGCGGCCAGGGGAGCGGCCGTCGACTTCGCCCGGGAAACGGAACTCGGCTTCGCCCTGCCGCCCGCCCACGGCCCGGCCCCGCAGCCGCACAATCCGACGGACGTCCTGCTCACCGGCGCCTCCGGCTTCGTCGGCGCGTTCCTGCTGCACCGCCTGCTGCATGCGACGGCCGCCCGCATCCACTGCCCCGTACGGGCGACGAGCCCCACGCACGCCCGGCAGCGGGTCCGTACCGCGCTCACCCGCTACGGGCTCCACCTCGGCGAGGCCGAATGGCAGCGCGTGGAATGCTTTCCCGGGGACCTGACCCAGCCCCGGCTGGGACTGGACGCCGACCACGCCGACAACCTGGCCCGCCGCCTCGACCTGATCCTGCACAACGGCGCCCGCGTCAACTTCCTCTACCCGTACGAGGAGTTGCGCCCGGCCAACGTCGACGGCACCCGCGAGGTCATCCGGATCGCGGCGCCCCGCCGGGTGCCGGTGCACTTCCTGTCCACCGTCGCCGTCGTCGCCGGATTCGGCACCGCCGGGGTGCGCGAGGTGGACGAGGACCTGCCGCCGGCCCACGCCGACGCCCTCACCATGGGCTACGCGGAGAGCAAATGGGTCGCCGAAGGAGTGCTCCGGCACGCGGCCGAGCAGGGCCTGCCGGTGGCCGTGTACCGGCCGTACGAGGTCACCGGCGACCGGACGCACGGCACGTGCAACACCGAGACGGCCATCTGCTCACTGTTCAAGATGATCGCCGAGACGGGGCTGGCCCCCGCCATCGAGCTGCCGATGGACTTCGTCCCCGTCGACCACCTCGCCGAGTCCGTGGTCCACATCGCCACGCACCGCCCGGCCGACGGCCGGGTCTACCACCTGACCAACCCGCGCCCGGCGATGCTCTCGGACGTCCTGGACCGGATGCGCGCGGCCGGTTTCAGCCTGCGTACCCTCCCGTACGACGCCTGGGTCGGCGAGCTGGTCCGCCACGTCGCCGAGAACCCGACGAGCGCCACGGCGCCGTTCGTGTCCCTGTGCGTGGACCGCAGCCGCAACGCCGACATGTCGGTCAAGGAGATGTACCTCAAGGGCACCTTCCCCGTCCTGGGACGACGCAACGCCGAGGAGGCGCTGGCGGGCAGCGGACTGCACTGCCCGCCGGTCGACTCCGGGCTGCTGGACCGCTACCTGGAGTACTTCTTCAGCTCCGGCTACCTCACACGCCCCGCGCTCGCACCCGCGCCGGACCATGCCGCGCCACGCACCGCCACGACGGGACCGGAGCGCGCCTCATGAGCCGGCCCGAAGCCCTCGTCTCCGAAGCCGCCGTACCCGAAGCTCCCGCCGTCGGCGCCTCCGCCCCCGAAGCCCCCATGCCGGCCCCCGAGGCCGAACCCGGAACCGCCGGGCCGCCGTGCGCCTACGCCCGCCTGCGGTCCGAGGCGCCCGTCGTCAAGGCACGGCTTCCCAACGGTGAGACGGGCTGGCTCCTCAGCCGCTACGAGGACGTGCGCGCCGCGTTCGCCGACCCCCGGCTCGTACGGCCGCTGCTGTCGGCCTGGCCGCCCCGCGAAGGGCACGACGCCCCGCCGCCGTGCCTGCCGACCTTCCTGGAGATGACCGGCGAGCACCACGAGCGCGTACGCCGTACCGTCCTGCCGATGTTCGGCCGGCGACGGCTGGCGTTCATGGAGCCCCGGATCCGCACGATGGCCGGGGAACTCGTCGACGCGATGGTGGCCGGGGCGGACGGCGGCACGGCGGACCTCATCGCCTCCTACGCCGAGCCACTGCCCCTGCGGGTGCTGTGCGAGACCGTCGGCCTGCCGTACGAGGACCGCGAGATCTACCTGCCGCACACCCTCGCACTCCTGGGCGCGTCCGGTCTGTCGATGGAGGAGGTGCTCGCCGCCCTGTACGCCTTGCAGGATTACGCGAGTGAACTCATCGCCCGCAAGGAGAAGGACGGCGAGGGCGAGGACTACATCCGGCTGCTGCTGGCGGAGGCCCGCCGGCCGGGCGCCAGTATCACCCGGGACGACGTCGTCAGCTTCGTCGTCACCATGCTCATGGCCGGCTACAAGACCAACATCCAGCACACGGGCAACGCCCTGCTCGCGCTGCTCACCCACCCCGAGCAGCTGCGGATGCTGCGGGAGGCGCCCGAGAAGACCGGCACCGCGGTGGAAGAACTGCTGCGTTACGTACCGCTGATGAACGCCATCAACATCCTCGTCGCGACCGAGGACCTCACCCTGCACGGGCAGCACATCCGTGCCGGTGACGCGGTCGTCCCCGTTCCGGCGTCCGCCAACCGCGACCCGGCGGCGTTCGCCGAGCCCGACCGCCTGGACCTGGCCCGTACCCCGAACGCGCATGTCGCCTTCGGGCATGGACCGCACGCGTGCACCGGCGGGCACCTGACCCGTATGCAGCTCACCCTCGCGATCCAGGTGCTGCTGGAACGGCTCCCCGGCATCGAGCTGGCTGTCCCGGCCAGGACCATCGACTGGGACGAGACCACCCCACTGCGCGCACCGGCCCGGCTCCCTGTGCGCTGGTGAAGTCCGGCGCCCGCGTGACCTCGGTGACGCGCCGGGAAGCCCCTCAGCAAGCCGGCGGCCCAGGAAGTCACCCCGGCAGCCGGCCCAGGAAACAGACCAGGAAAGAGGTCCGCACCACGTGACCACACCGCACGCGCCCGCGTCCGGACCGGGCCCGAACGACGAGCCCCTCCCGCACTACCCCTTCAGCACCCGGGGCGACCGGCTCGCCCCCGAGCTCGACGAGCTGCGCGGCCGCTGTCCCGTGGCCCGCGTCACCACCAACTCCGGGGAGCAGGCCTGGCTGGTGACCGGCTACGAGCTGGCCCGGCACGTCCTGCGCGACCGCTCGTTCGCCCGCTCCGTGCTGGGCGAGGCGGACAGCCCGGCGCAGGACGCGCCGATCCTGGCGCCCGAACTGCTCGACGCCATGAACCACCTCCAGCAGGCCGGGTTACGCGACGAAGTGCTCCAGGCCCTCGGCCGTGACCAGCCCGAGCTGCCCGCCGACTGGGTCGCGGGCAGCACCGGTGAGGGGCTGGACGCCATGGTCCGCCACGGCAGCCCCGGCGACCTCCAGCGCCACTTCGCGGAGTGGGTCGCCGCCCAGTGCATGTGCCGGCTCCTCGGCCTGCCCTTCGCGGACCACGAATGGCTCGCCGTACGGGCCGACCTGGACCTGACCATGGTCACCCCGACCCGCGAGGAACTCGCCCGCAACTGGGAGGAGATCCGCGCCTACATGGAGGCGCACATGGCCGGCCGCCGCACCGGGGCGCCGCGCGGCCTAGCGGACCGCCTGGCCGACCTCAACGCCGTCAGCCAGGGGCTGACGGAACGGCAGCTGTCGAACATCCTGGCCGTCCTGTTCGTCAGCGGTTACGAGGACTTCGCGAGCTTCCTCGGCGTCGCGGCCTTCAACCTGCTCCAGCACCCCGAGGTCATGAGCGCGGTGCGTGACCGGCCGCAGATGATGCCGCAGTGTGTGGAAGAACTGCTGCGGTGCAGCGTCGTCCTGGGCAACGCGATTCCCCGCTTCGTCACCAAGGACGCGGAACTCGGCACGGCTCAGGTGAAGAAGGGCGAGATGATCCTGCTCTCCCTGGACGCGGTCAACTTCGACTCCGCCGCCTTCTCGGATCCCAAGTCCTTCACGCCCACCCGTTCCCCCAATCCACATCTGCGCTTCGGCTACGGCCGCCATCACTGCCCCGGCGCCCACCTGGTCCGCCGCCAGTCCGACACCGCCTTCCGCGTCCTCCTGGACCGCCTGCCCGGCATCCGTCTGGCCGTACCTCCGGCGGACGTCCCCTGGCACCCGAACCGCATGGCCATCATGCCGGCCGAGATCCCGGTGACCTGGTGACATGCGCGGCCCCGGTGGGCGGTGTCCTTTGCGGTACCACTCGCCGGGGCCGGCACCTCGTCCGGCCACGCGGTCCACAGGGACCACGGGGTCCGCAGGGACCACGGGGTCCGCAGGGACCACGGGGTCCCGTTGTCAGTGGTGGCTGGGAGCCTGGAGGCATGGACAGGGACGAGGAACTGCTGCGCGGCCGGGTGTACGGCACGGACCACGACGACCCACACCCCGGGCCACGGCCGGGCCGCACTTACGCCCAGCTGGTGGGCGGGCCGCTGGACGGTCTGCTGCTCGACATAACCGGCTGGACGCCGGACCGGATCGGCACCGGCGTCGCGCTACAGACGGCCCTCGGACGGTTCGGCGTCGGCGGGCGCGCACTGTACGAGCCGCGTCCGGGCGACACGGGCTGTTTCGACTGGACCGGCGATACGCCCTGAGGCGGCGCCGACGCTGTCGACGCGAGGTAGGGCATCATCGTACGGCCCCGGACAAGGCGGCCTGACGTGTGTTGCAGGCCAGGCCGCCTTGTCAGCCGCCATTAACCGGGTTCGTCGGTGGGGGTGAGGTTGGCCCGGGAGAGCGACTGCTGAGAGGAGGTGACCGGAAGCTCGACGAAGGGGCCGGTGCCGGACGATCGGAACGATGGCGTCTCGGCCGTCGGCGTCTGCGACTTCGTCGCCCCGGCGCCGGTACCTTGGCCGGTCTGAAGCCGTTCGGCCGACCGCATGCCCGTCTGGCCCGTCTGGCTTGTCTGGCCGGCTTGGCCTTCTTGGCCCGCCTGGCTTGTCTGGCCCGCTTGACCCGACTGGCCTGCCTGGCCTGTCTGGCTCGTTTGCTTCTCGCCCAGCTGGCGGTCCTCGGCAGGCAGCTCGGTTGTCGAGGAGGGGCCGGTGGCGGCTTGCGTCGAAGCAGAAGACGAGGAACTTCCCGCCGCACCGGCAGCCGGGCTGTCCGTCTTCCCCGCCCTCGGGGCGGGCCGTGCGGCCGGCGCCGGAGCGGAACCGTTCGTCGCGGGCGCGAAGCCGGTACGTCCGAGGCCCGTGCTACGCCCGGCTTCTGCCCGCCCGGGTTCCGTACGGCGCGCTGCGTCACCGCCGGAGGCCGGCGAAGTGCCACCCGGCTCACCTGACGGGGCCGCGGAACTCCAGGGGAGCTGCGCCATCGCAGGGTCGGCGCCGCCATTCCCGTACATGACGCCCAGGCCCAGCGCGAGCGCCACAAGAGTGTTCACCGTGATGCGGCGCCCGATACGTGGCGAGCCGCCCGGCCCGCTCCGACTGCCACCCCGGCCACCGGACGAACTGCTCCGCCTGCTCTTCCCGCCGTTGCGGCGTGCCTCACCCCGGCGTACGCGCCGACTGCCCTGCGGGGACGACGAGCCCTTGACCTCCGTAACGGAGCCCCCGTCGGCCGGAGAACCCGCGGAGACCAGGTCGAACCCGTCCTCGGACACCGCGTCCCCGATGACGTCGGCGAATGCGAAGGGCGCGACGACCGGGAACCAGCGGGCGACATTGCGCGTGGCATTGCCCTGACACGTGGGGCAATGACCGGCGTGGCGCGTGACCGTACGGCACACGGCGTCCGACAACGCTTCGGTGCCGTCCGGATCGGCGAGGAAACGCTCCAAGGCTTCCAAGGCCTCTTTGGCTTCCAACGCTTCCTTGGCTTCCTTGACCTGTGGGACCCGATCGGCTGCCATGGAATTCCCCGCCGCCTCAGCGGCTGCGGCCTCAGCGGCCAAGCGCGCCACCGCGTCCGCCAGGATCTTCGCCAGCCGACCGCATGCCTTCCGGCTGCGCGGGTCCTTGGCCAGAACGTTGGACCTGAAGGCGTTCCGCAGTGCCTCGTTGTGGTCCTTGGTGGCCCCGGTGGCGCTTCCGAGACGGTGGGCCAGTTCCGCACCGGTCAGCTCGTCGCCGACGTACAGGTCATGGAACCGCTGCCTGCCGGGCCCCTGGGCCACCGCGATGTTCCGGATGAGCGTCAGGGCGCGGGCGCGCCGGACGGTGAAGTCGGCGTCGTCCTCCGCGATCTGCCGCAGACGGCGGGCCGTCTCCCGGCCGGCCGTCTCCTCCCAGTCGCCCCAGAGATCCCCGGTGGACGGGGTCCGCTTCCGCCGCTGCTCGGCGCAGCGCCGCCAAGCTACCTGGTACAGCCACGACTCCGCGGCTTCCGGATGCTCCAGTTGGTCCAGCTTCGCCCAGGCCGTGAGCAAGGTCTCCTGGACCGCTTCCTGCGCGGCATCCCGGTCCGGGAGTAAGCGCTTGAGACAGAAGCTGTACAGGCGTTGATAGTGACCTTCGTAGAGCCTTTCGAAGAGGGCGCGGCGAGTCTGCCGGTCGGTAGTGCTCTGGAAGCGCCTGACCAGGATGGCGACGTCCTCGTCGACCTCGGCTGCCGTCCTCTTGATGCCGGGTGGTACGGTCATCGCTCTGCCCCGTCCGTGTGCTCCGGCCCCCCGTAGCCGGAAAACGAGCGTCGCACGCAAGCTCGTACGGCGACCCGCCACAGACGCGGCGTACGGGTGGGTACGCACCGCGCACGGTGGCGCAGGGGGCGTGAACGGAGCGCGAAAGCGCCGACGAGTGCATCGGCACACAACACCAGCAGGTCCCTGCACGTCCCCGGCGGCAGCATCAGATTCGCCACCACCATCACCGGTCCCAGCAACGCCACCCGGACGACACCCGGTACCAGCCTTCGATTCATGGTCCTTCTCCTCCAACTGCCCATGCTGTGAGTGGGTCGAAGGAGAAGGGCGCGCGGGGGAGGCCGTTGGGGGCACTTCCCCGAAAACTCTTGGAGTTCTCTCGGGGCGGGACGGGGACCGGGCCGGGGCCGGGGCGGAGCCGGGCCGAGCCACTACCCCGCCGGTCTCGCTCGCCGGACACCTGCCCACCCCGTCAATCGGGAAGGAGTGAATGGGCCCTTGTGAGTGATCGTGGGTCCGATGGCAGGGGGTTACGGTCATGTTCCCAGCCAGTGACGAGGGGGATTTCCATGCTGAGGAAAACACTGCAGGCCGTTTCCGTAGCCGGATTGATCTTCGCGGGGTTCGCGCTGTCGTCGGCGGCATCGGCGACTGCGGCAGCACCGAAGGCCCTGGAAGCCGCTCACGGGACCGCCGTGGCCGCTCCGACCGCGGTCTACGGCCCGTACGCGAGTTACGAAGTGTGCTGGGTCGTTGGGAACCAGGGTCAGCAGGCGGGGCAGTGGCAGTCGTTCTTCTGCTCACAGAACGGCACCCCCAACTGGTGGCTGTTCACCGCTCCGTAGCCCATAACCATCCACTCGAACTCAGCCGGTGACACACACGGAAGCCGGGACGCGGTACGACTCGCGTCCCGGCTTCCCGCGTCGCTGGAAGCGGCCCGGCGACACAGCCGGGCCGCCGGAGCCGAATGCTCCGCGCGAACTCGAAGCACCCATCACGGCACATCAACATCCACGGCGTCGGCGGGCATGTGGTGACCAGCGTCGTTGGGGTGCAGCCTGTCCTCGTCCGCCTCGACGGGACGCTGTACGTCCGCGCACGCCCTGCCGGAGGTGAGCGGAAGGGGCCCAACGGCTGCTCTTTCTTTCGGTCAGCGGTACGCCTGCCGGTTCACGGCCGCCACCGCCACCTGACGTGCCATGACCAGGCACTAAGCTGGTCGATTCGCCCACGTAGATGCCGGGAGTGCCGCATGAGTACGTTCTTGCGCCCGTCCGCCGACCGAGCCGTCGTCCGCTGTGATCAGTGCCCGGGTCGGCCCGTCCTGCCCACTCACCGGGAAGAGACCGACACCCGCCGCTGCGTACGCTGCCAGGGCGAGCACCGCTGGCTTTCGCAGCCCCATCCCGACGACCACCTGTGTGCCGTGTGCCGCAGGGAGTGCCCCACCTGCCAGGCCCCCACCTCGAACGGCGAGCGCTGCCGCACCTGCAGGGCCTTGTGCCGCACCTGCTCCACGCCGCTGCCACAGCGCCCCGAGTACGCCTCCGGCATCACCCACGTCGAGCCCGAAAGGCGCAAGGACCGCCGTCACAAGTGGGTCCGTACCTACTTCCCCCGCTCATGGGACATGGACCAGTGCGACGCGTGCCAGACCGCGGCAAGCGCCAAAGACCCCCTGCGCGCCGTGCTGGCCGCGCTGCCCGACAAACTCGTCCTGGCCTGCGGCGGCGCCGTCCCGCCCGCCGTCGTCGATCTCATTCACGACGAACTGCAACGGCACACCGCGGCCCGGCTCGCGGCCCGCATCGAACGCCGCTGGTGGCAGAGCTGGGCCGGCCGCCCCCTCAGGCGCGACGGCGACGCCCACCGCGACGGCTACGGACCCGACGACGTAGCCGTGTGGCTCCTGACCCCCACGGCCTGCAACGGCCGGTGCGAAGACGGCTGGCACCCGGCCCCGCCGGAGCGGCCCGACCGCGACGACGAGCCGTGCCGCGTCTGCCGCGGTGGATGGCTGCTCACACCTCGACGCGACGAGACCGACGCGGACGGCGAAGAAGCCGAGCCGCAGCCCGCCGCGGCGCGCACGCCCGCCGACGCCGTGAGCTACCGGCCGCCGATCCAGGAATGCACCGGCCGCGGCGGAACCTGCGGCCTGCCGGTCGCGCCCCCGCACAGCCAGTGCCCGACCTGCCTCGACTGGCCCTGGTGCGTATGCCGACGCCGCCGCCACAATCCCGACCACGCCGCCTGCCCGGCCTGCTCCACGCGGTGAGCATTCCGCCGAGCCGCCCTTCAACCGTCAGGAGTGGCGTCAAGGGCGCCGCATACCCGACTCATCCTCCATGTGACCTTTCGGTACGCCATGCACCGCCATTTATGATCTTGGAATGGGACGGATACCAGAAGTGGTGTTGCGGGGGCGAGGCATTGTCTTCCGGCTGGAGGGGTACGTGGTGCGGGTGGTGCGCGGGCGCACCACCTGGACGGTGCCGTTGGCGGCGATCCAGCGCGTCGAGTACACCGGAGGGCGCGTCCGGCTGGAACTGCTGGGCGACGGCGTCGAGGGCGGAAGCTTCATGCTCACCACTCGCAACACCGTCGCCGCCGACGCTTTTGTGCAGCAGTTGCGTACGGCCCTGACGCGAGTGAGCACAGCGGAGCAGAGACCGACCCAGGTAGTGGTGGAAGTCGCCCGGCGCCGCCGGTGGCGGCTGCCGGGGAACCCGCAGTTCTGGCTGTTCGGTCCCGGGCTCGTGGCCTACCTCGCGTTCTCTTCGGTGGCCGTGAACCGAGGTGCCGAAGAGGGCATCGGTGACCTGGTGGGATTCATCATGGTCGGCTGCCCCTGGGGGTGGCTGTTGCTCATCTGGGGCTGGCGCGACGTAGTGCGTGACGCGCTGATTCTGCGACGGCGGGGCATCACCGTCTCCGGCAGTATCCGGGACTACGACTTGCGCCGCGTTTCGGAGGACTCGGTGAAGTGGCACCCCGTCTACCAGTTCCGGACGCTGGAGGGCGAGCGCTGTGTCGTCACCCAGGCAGTCGGTCATGCGCGCAAGGGCCGGACCGGCCAGGTGGACGTGACCTACGATCCACTGTCGCCGACCCGTGTCAGAGGCGCACGTCGCCGACGGCTCGCCGTATGCGGCTTTCTGATGATGTTCTTCGGGGTGCTCTCGGTCGTCCTGATGGTCATTCCCCTGTGGCTGTTCGTCTGCAGGCTGCTGGAAGGCTGACCGCGACCACGCCAAGGCAAGTTGTGCTCAGCCGATACGGCCGTCTGGGCAAGCCCACGGGGGCGCCCCTCCGCCCAGCGCCGTAACGCCGCAGCAGATGGCACCGAGTACGGCGACGCGGCCCGCTTTGCGCCCGATCCCACACGTCACGATGCCCGGTCAGTTCCGTGCGGAGTCAACGCGTCGGCGCAGCGCCCGCTGGCCGGGAGCCGTGCTCACTCGGCGAGCAGTGTCCGTACGTCCCCGGCCTCCGGGCTGCCCAGCTGTTCGTAGAGCGTCAATGCTTCCTGCCAGCAGGCGCGAGCGCGGTCAGGGTGTCTGGTGCTCTGTAGGGCGCGGCCCAGGGTGCTGAGAGCGTTGGCACGGACCCAGCTGTTGCCGGTGCCGCGAGAGGCGGCGAGGGCCTGTTCGACGCGCCCCGCGGCCCGCGCCGGCCGCCCTGCTGCGAGATGGACTTCCGCCATCCGCCAGTAGGTCATCGCTTCCCAGAGGCGATGCCGGTACTCCTGGTAAATGGGCAGTGCCTCGGCCAGTTCCTCCAGGGCGTCGTCCGCGCGGTCGCTCTGTGCCAATGCCAGCGCCAGATTGTAGTGGCCGCCGGCCAGCCGCAGCCTGGCGCCGATGGCGCGGTAGGTGGCCAGGGCCCGCTCGGCCAGGCGCACCGCGTCGGTGACACGTCCGGTGTCGAGGTAAAGGCGGGACAGGTTGGCGAGCACGCTCGCGGTACCGTTCTGGTTCTCGTAGCGACGGAAGGCATCGAGAGCCTGGAGGAGGTAGGTCTCCGCGTCGGCATGACGACGCTGCATGATCGCGAGGATGCCGCTCTCGTTGAGGGCGTGCGCGGTGAGCACGGGATCGGAGCAGCGGAGCTGGTATTCCCTGGCGGACCGGGCTGCCTGTTCCGCCTCATGGTAACGGCCGGCCAAGAGGTGGAGGTTCACCATGGGACAGCACAGTCGGCCTGCGGACCGGGCGTCGCCCGCCTGTCGGGCTGCCGCCAGAAGACGGGCGTTCACCTGGGTGTACTGCCGGGCGTCCGAACCGGATTCGGCCAAATCCTTGGCGACGAGCATGAGGTCGGCGGCGCGGCGCAGCAACGGAGCGCTGGTTGAGGCGCCGGCGCAGGCCAGGAGGGCCCTGGCTTCGGTGAAGAGCCACTGCAATGCGGGCTCGGGACGGTCGAATCCCAGGCCGGGCCACCGGGTGGGTTCGAGGTGGCCGGGTACGGTGTCGCCGGGCCGCTGGATCGCGTAGACGTGCGCGGTTGTCATCAGGTAGAAGTCCAGCAGCCGCGACCGCGCCGAGTCCCGCTGCTGTGGTGTCTCGTCACGTTCGGCGCAGGTCCGTGCGTACAGGCGCACCAGGTCGTGGAAGTGGTAATGGTCCGGGGCGGGCGAATGGAGCAGGGAGGCGTCCACCAGGGACTCCAGCAGTTCCCTGCTGTCCGCGGGGTCCGACCCGAGCACCGCCGCGGCGGCGTCGAGGCAGATACCAGGACCGTCGGGCAGACCCAGCAGGCGAAACGCACGGGCCTGTGCGGCCGACAGCTGTCGGTAGCTCATTTCGAAGGTGGCCGTGACGGCGATGTCGCCCGCCCGCAGCTCGCACAATCGGTGCCGCTCGTCGGCGAGCTTGCGGGCCAGGTCGGCAACGGTCCAGCTGCGGCGGGCGGCCAGCCGGGAAGCCGCAATACGGATCGCCAGGGGCAGGAATCCGCAGGCCGCCACCACGTCCATGGCAGCCGCGTCGGCGGCGCCCGTGATGCGGGTGAAGAGGGCCAGAGCGTCCTGCGGTGGCATGACGTCCAGATCGAGCAGGTGAGCACCGGCCAGACCGGTCATCCGGGTGCGACCGGTGATCAGGGCGGCGCAGCCCGCGGTGCCCGGCAGCAGCGGCCTGACCTGCACGGCGTCGCGGGCGTCGTCCAGCACGACCAGGATGCGGCGGTCGGCGAGCGCGGAGCGGTAGAGGGCTGCGCGTTCCGCCACGCCGCGGGGCAGGGCCGTATCGGAGGTGCCCAGGGCCCGCAGGAACGCGCCGAGGACAGCCTCGGGGTCGGCCGGGTTGGGCCCCGCTCCTTGCAGGTCCACAAACAGCTGGCCATCGGGGAAGTGCGCCCGGACGCTGTGCGCGACGTATATGGCGAGAGTGGATTTTCCGACGCCTCCGGCACCTGACACCGTCGACACCACCCCACCCTGTCTTGTGGCCGCGACGAGGTGTTCCCGCAGTTCTTTGACGACGGCCGTGTGCCCGGTGACGTCAGGAAGAGAGGCGGGCAACTGCGCGGGCCTGATGACGGCATCCAGCGGATCGCGCCGCTCGCCCGGCAGCGCGGCCAGCCCCGGGTCGGCCCGGAGCATGCGCTGGTGTAGCTCGGAGAGCTCAGGGCCAGGGTCGGCGCCGAGTTCCTCCGCCAGCAGCCGGCGGGTATCGGCGTGGACGGCCAAGGCCTCGGCCTGGCGCCCGCTGCGGTAGAGCGCCAGCATCAGGAGTGCCCGCAGCCGTTCGCGCAGCGGATACGTCGCTGTCAGCGTGGTCAGTTCCGCGACTGCCTGAGCATGACGGCCAGTTTCCAGGTCGAGATCGAGGCGGCTTTCCAGCAGGCCGAGGCGAAACTCTTCCAGGCGGGTGCGCTGCGCAGCGCAGTACGGGCCGGGCACGCCGGCCAGTGTCTCGCCGGACCACAGGGCCAGGGCCTGACACAGCAGACCGCGGGCGCCTTCGCCCTGGCCGGACCGGTGTGCCCGTTCGGCTTCGGCTGCGAGCCGTTCGGCGACGCCCAGGTCGATGCTCTCCTCGCCGGCTTGGAGCGCATAACCACCGGAGTCGCTCACCAAGACGCCCGCGTCCGGACCCAGTGCCTTGCGTAGCCGGGATGCGTACGTACGGAGTGCGGCCACCGCAGTAGCCGGCGGGTCCTCGCCCCACACAGCGTCGACCAATTCGGCCACCGACGCCACCCGTTTGCCCCGGAGCAACAGCACGGCAAGCAGCGCCCGCTGCTGCGGTGAACCGGCATCCAGCCGCTCCCCGCCCCGCCATACCCCGACCGGCCCGAGCAGGGTGAACCGGAGCGCAGGGCCGTCCCCCATACCAAGGGCCATGTTTTCCCCCGCCCGCTACATGCATGTCCCCATTATTCAGCCTCTTCTGTTGGGCCTGCGGGCAGCGCAGATCGCGTCACGTCCTGAAGGTGGCGGATGGGGACTGTGGTTGTGGGGGAGGGGTGGGGCCGGGGAGCATGTGTACGCGCCCCAGTGCACGTGCGGTTGGCCAACGGTTGGAGCCGTCGGCGAACTCGAAGCCTGTGTTCCGGCGGTTGCGGCCATCCCGGCATTGCCCGCCCCTTGTGGTGCCGTTCTTCTGCGGTGTGCCTGGTGCGTGGCGCTTCCTGGTCACGCGGGCGGGGCGCCCCTGACTGCCGCAGCCTGGCGACGTTGCATGAAGGATGCCGGAGCGGCGGCTGTGCTATTCGGACGGGGCGGGCAGCGGTTCGTTCGGTGAGAGTGCCGTGCACCGGCAGGAACACCAGCAGGGGGATCCTGGGCCGGCCGGGTGGGAACGGAAAGTCGTACTGGCCTGCCCGCCGCACTCGGTGCAACCGCTACAGGCGCAGTCCCCGCAGGTGCCGCACTTCAGCCGCCGGCATGACGCGCAGGGCATGTCTTGGGACTGCAAGCTGGGAAAGCAGTCGACGCAGTCCAGGCAGCCGCAGTAATCGCACGACGAGTTCAGCAGACTCATGGTCGTAGTATCCGGTACGTCCGTGCCTCGGCCTATACACGTGAACCGTTACGCGCACGATCAGCGACGAGGGTGAGTACGCGGCCCGCTCATTCGGGGCCTATGACGTCCCGCCTGCCGCGTCGAGATCCGCGGCACTCGGTAGCAAAGTGTGGCGCCACCAAGGCGGGGTGGCGTCCGTGTCGGTCAACGGGTTGCGGTTGCGGTCACTCATGTGCGCCGGAGGCGATGGCCTACCCTTCCTCTTTCAACCGTGCCCAGGTGTGCGTGTCCAGGCTGTCGTGGGGGCCAAGGCGGGAGAGTTCCGTGCCGTCGCGCCCGAAAACCACGAAGAGGGGACGGATTTCCCGGACGGCATGGGAAGTCATCCAGGCGACGATGAGCTTGTGCTGGTCGGGTGCGTCGATCCGACGGTTGTCGATGAGAAGGTGGCTGACCTCCCGGCCCAAGTGGATAACGGCGCAGCCGATCCATGGCGCTGTCGTACCGGAGTACGGCAGAGCATGGCGGCCGGTGAGGCTGAGCGCGCCCCCGCCTGTTCGGACGTCGATCACGTCGACGTCGTCAGGGGCGTCGGCCGGGGCGATGCTGCCGCCCACGTACCGCCACTGCCCTTCGTGCCGCTCAAGGAGCAGGATGTGCTCACGCGCCCTCGCGGACTTCGGACGCCACACGACCCAGAGCGCACCGACACCGGCGGTGATGTCGACATCGGCCGATACCACCGTCAACACCCGCCGCGGTACCCATGAAGGCTGAGGAAGTGCCCCCTCCAGCACACGCCGCACCATGCCGGGTAAGAGGGCCTCCAACCACCGCCCCATTCTCAGGTCGAGCCCCCACGGCCGCATGGTCCTGGTGCACCCGGCGCATCTGGCCGTCAAGCCCCTTCCCAGACCGCTCGAAGTGAGTGGCTCTCAGGGGCGGTCAGGCCTGGGAGCGCCGGGAGTACCGCGGCGAGGCGGACGATGCGTTCTCACCCGCCAGGTACGTGGACTCCCGGCTCTCCAGGAGCGTCTCTCAGTGGCCCGCCTGGTGTCCTGCCCAGACCGTGGGGGTCCGGTCCGACCACGGGTTTGCCTGTTCGAGTTGTCCGGCGAGGCGGAAGAGGCGGCTTTCGTTCCCGTAGCCGGCGGCGAACTGCATACCGATCGGGAGTCCCGTCTCGGCATCGGCCGTCACCGGCACGGACATGGCGGGCATACCCGTCACGTTGAACGTCGCGGTGAACGGCGATATGTCGTAGAGGCGGCGAAGCCAGCCGAGGCCGTCCAGCGCCTCCGCGCCCTCGGCGTGGGTCCCCAAAGGCACGGGCAGTTCCGGCAAGGTCGGGGTGAGCAATATGTCGTGCGTCCGGAAGTACTGTGCCAGGCTCCGAGAGATCCGGTTACGGATCGCGAGGGCGGTGACGAACTGGGCGCCGCTGACCCGCTGCCCGTAGTGGTAGCCGGCGAGGACAGGCGGTTCGAGGGTCGACGAGTCGATGGGGCGGTCGAAGGCGGCTGCCAGCTCGTCGATCGACGCGGTGAGATTCGCCGTCCACTGATGGGCGCTGGCCTGGACGAACTCCTCCCAGTCGACCCCGAGGCCGACCTCGGCCTCCGTCACCTGGTGGCCGAGGGATTCGAGCAGACGCACGGTGCGGGAGAGCGCGTCGGCCACTGGTGTGCTGGTGCGGTGCCCGCCCCAGGCCTGGGTGAGGACGCCGATCCGCAGCGAGCCCGGGGGGCGGGTGACTTCCTCCGCGTACGGCCGGGACGGCTCCTGGGCGAAGTAGGGGTCGCCCGGTTCCGGTCCGCGGATCTGGTCGAGCAGTACCGCACTGTCGCGTACGGTGCGGCTGACGCTGCCGTGCACGACCAGGCCGTTGAAGATCTCGTCGAAGTCGGGGCCCACGGAGACCCGGCCACGGGTGGGCTTCAGCCCGAAGAGTCCGTTGCAGGCGGCGGGGACACGGATCGAGCCGGCGGCGTCGGTGGCGTGTGCCATCGGGACCACCCCGGCAGCGACAGCCGCGCCCGCGCCGCCGCTGGATCCACCCGCGCTCCGGTCCAGGTCCCACGGGTTGCGGGTCGCGCCGTACAGCACGGGTTCCGTCGTGTTGCTGTAGGCCATCTCCGGCGTCGCGGTACGCCCGAACGTCACCAGACCGGCGCGGCGGAAGCGCTGCATCAGGGAGGAGTCGGCACCGGCGACGTTGCCGGCCGCGAGACGGCTGCCCAGCTCCGTCCGCCTGCCGGCCATGGAGACCGCGATGTCCTTGATCAGGAACGGGACACCGGCCAGCGGCGAGCTGCCGGGGTGGGGCCCGTCGTCGGTCGGCCAGGTCTCCACGATGGCGTTGATCTGCGGATTGACCGCCTGCGCGGCCTCGCGTGCGGCTGCTTCCAGTTCGGCGGGGGACACCTCGCCCTTGGCCACCAGCTCCGCGAGCCCGACCGCGTCGAAGGTCACGTACTCGGTGATTCTCACTGTCGCTCCTCAGAGGAGAAACGGTACCGGTTGGTATTCAGTGATACCGATCGGTATCGGATGGGACGAGGTGGTACCTTAGCAGAGGGCGAGGGCCCGCAGTCGTCCGGACGTCACGGAGTAGGCATGGCATCGACCGTCAGCAGGCCGAGCAGGGTGGCGAAGTTGCCGCCTCGTGAGCGCATCCTCGACGCGGCGGAAGAGCTCTTCCAGAGCGAGGGGATCCTCCGGGTGGGCGTCCAGGCGATCGCCGAGAAGGCCGAGACCACCAAAATGGCGATCTACCGGCACTTCGAGACCAAGGACGCGCTGGTCGCGGAGTGGCTTCGGATCGTCGCCGCCGACTACCAGGCGGCCTTCGACCGGGTCGAGGCCGAATATCCCGACCGGCCCAGGGAGCAGATCCTGGGCCTGGCCCGTTTCATCGCCGAGGGGTTGCCGGCGATTTCGCACCGGGGCTGCCCGTTCATCAACTCCCTCGCCGAACTGCCCGACCGTTCCCATCCCGCACGGCAAGTGATCGAGGAACACAAGGCCCATCAGACCCGCAGACTCGTCGGCATGTGTGCCGCGGCCGGTCTGCCCGACCCCGGGCAGGCCGCGGCGGAGATCACTTTCGTGCTCGAAGGCGCACAGGTCAGCAAGCAGAACGGCAGCATCGATCAGGTGGGGGAGCGGCTGATGAGGATCGTCGAGGGGATCGTGGACCGGCACCGTTCTCTCGCCGGTGCGTCCGGGGCGACGGCGGAGTGACGGTGCCGGGCAGTCCCACCCCTCGTCTGTACGTTTCGAGCCGCAGGTGGACGTTCCGGACGCTCGCGCCCGGTGGATTACTCCGACGGTTTACCCCGCCCGTGCGCTGCTGCGCTGGTCGTACGTTCAGGGTCAACCAGTTGTTGGACGACAGCTGCCTGTACTCGCCGTAGGTTCGCCGTCGAAAGCCTCGCCCGTACCGGGAACCGAACCCCGGCAGCTGCGGGTGCAGGCCGCATCGATTCAGGGGGAACAACTGGTGCGTATACGACATGCGATGCTGGCCGTGATGACGGCAGCGGCCGTCGCTGTCCCCGCCCTGCCTGCGGTGGCGAGCAACGCGGCGCCGCCCCGGCAGACGCTGAAGCTCAAGTGTCACACCAACTGGAAGACCGGCACGTCGGCGAACGTCTGGTGTGACGGTCACGGACCGGCCCGGTACGGGGCGAGCATTCAGTGCAAGAAGGGCTCGCACGTCCGTCAGCTCAACTACGGTCCGGGGCCTTGGCAGGGTGATCGCCGGGGCATCAGCATGTACTGCCCTGGTGGCGGCTACAAGCGCGTCAAGCAATGGGGTTGGCCTGCCTGATGGCTTCCGAGGAGGCCTGACAGATTCTGACTAGGACTGACAGGTTTCTGAGGAGGCCGGGCAGTGCTTACGGAGACCCGGCAGGCTCTGAGGAGAACAGTGGGCCCGTACGCCGAGGCGGCGTACGGGCCCACTGCCGTCTGTGCCGGCTTGTTTGCGCCTTCAACTGGAACCGGACAACCTCGTCCCGACTCGCGCGCAGTCGATATACCGGCCGCCATGGCTATGGTCTCCAGGCGGTGCGTCCGGGCGATTCCCGGGGCGATATGCTTCCGATATGGGCAGCGAATAGCCGCGCACAGAGATGTCGCCTAGGGCTATGGCTAGGCCGTTTGAGGCTCTTCCGGTGATGTTCGTATGGTGAACCCCATGAGTCGACCTAGCGTGTTCGGCGCAGCTCTCAAGCCGCGGACTTTGCAAACACATGGTTCATTTCCGATGGGTTTCTCGTCAGTGGGTGACCGCCATGACGGATGATCCCCGGCACGCCGCACCCGCAGCGGCAGCACCTGCGCTCACGGCCGCGCCCGTACCGGCATCCGCACCTGCCCACGAAGCCAACCGGGACCGCGACGAGACGGTCAGGCAGCTCCTGGAGGAGGCGCGCACGACCCTCGGCGTCACCCGCAAAGACCTGGCGGCGAAACTCGGGGTGACTCCCCGTACGCTCCGCAACTGGCTGCAACGGCCGGCCCAGTTGAATGCGCAACAGGTGGAACGGCTCGGCGGCGCTCTGGAGATGAATGCGGAGAGCCGGGCGAATCTCTATATTCTCACGGGGCAGATCCCCCCTTCCGCGATCACCAAAGCGCAGTCGTACCCGCCCCTGTCGAGGCTCTACCAGCGCCTGATCGACGGCCTGTCCCACCCGTCCGTGGTCTACGATCTGGCCTGGAACGTAGTGCTCACGAACCCCTCGTTCCGGGAGGTTTTCGGGGGCGTGCGGCGCCATGTCACGGCGCACCCCACCCGGAACACGCAGAGGTACATCCTGTTCCATCCCGACGCCCCCGAGATTCTGGGTGGCAACAATCCTGAGGCGTTCCACGAGTACTGGTTGATGCCGTCCCTCGCGGTGGTCTCGGCGACCCTTCAGCGTCACCCCACGGATCGGCGTGTTCTGGCTGTCGAGCGTGACATCAACGACCACCCCCGGATACGCCGCGCCTACCGCGAGGCGCCGCGCTGGATCGCCCGGAACGGCGACATCACCATCAATCCCACCCCACGGCCGTTCTGGGACCCGCGCACCGGGAAACTGACCCGCACTCACGTCATCACCGAGGCACACGGCGGATTCCAGGGGGCGACTCTCCAGCGGGCGACATTCCTTTGCGATGAGCCGTGAATCCGCCCGCGATGAGCCGGGAGTGGCCGGGGTACCCGCACCTCGATGGCCCACGACGCCTGGGCCGGCTCGCCGGGCCCGTCAACCCGGCTGGCCGGTCGGAGACTTCGTGCCCGCAGCGCGTCCCCGCAGCACGTTCGAGGCCATGCTCGGGTAGGCGGGCGCCGGAGATATGCTGCCTCTGGCTCGGGATCTTGGATCGCGGAAGCACCGCGGCACGTGACCCGGAGATGACGCGTGAGTACGCCGCTGGGCCCCGTCCGCGGCTGCTCCCCCCAACGACTTCGGAGGACCTGTGACCACCCCCCTCCCGGACGCTTCCTCTCACCACTCCGTAGCGGTGCCGCCCCCGGGCTGTCCGGCACACGGTATGGCTTCCGGGGTGCGCCGGCTGTACGGCGACGAGGCGGAGGCACATCCTCAGGAACTGTACGAGACGCTCCGCCGCGAGCACGGTTCGGTCGCGCCGGTACTGCTGCACGGCGATGTACCCGCCTGGCTGGTCCTGGGGTACCAGGACAACCTTGAGGTGATGCGCACTCCCTCGCGGTTCTCCCGTGACTCGCGGCGCTGGTCGGCATGGCAGGAAGGGCGCATCCCGGACGATTCGCCCTTGGTCCCCATGGTGGGCTGGCAGCCGTTGTGTGTGTTCGCCGACGGGCCGGAGCTGGTGCGTCTTCGCAGCGCGGTCACGGACAGCCTCGAACAGATCAACCGGCACGGCGTACGCCGCTACATCACGCGCTACACCCGGCAGCTGGTGTCGGCCTTCGCCAAGAAGGGCGAAGCCGACCTGGTCCGCGACTACGCCGAGCCCCTCCCGATGCTGGTGATCTTGCAGGTTCTGGGGATGGCGCCCGGGGAGGGGCCTGACCTGGTGGCCCCCGCCCTCGACCTGGTCAAGGGCAGTGCCACGGCTGCTGCCAGCAATGAACTGGTGACGCGCACGCTGCGCGACCTGGTCGAGACGAAGAAGAAGAGGCCGGGCCGCGACCTGACGTCGCGGCTGATCGCCCATCCGTCCGGGCTCACCGACGACGAGATCATCGAGCATCTGCGGCTCATCCTCGTGGCGGCCCACCAGGGTACGGTCAACCTGCTCGCCCACACACTGCGCCTGGTGCTGACCGATTCCCGTTTCCGCGGCAGCCTGTCGGGCGGTCAGATGACACTGCCCGACGCGCTGGACCAAGTGCTGTGGGACACCCCGCCCATCGCGGTGGTGCCCGGCCGCTGGGCCACCGGCGACACCCAGCTCGGCGGACAGCAGATCAAGGAAGGCGACATGCTGCTGCTCTGCCCCGCAGCCGGCAACGCCGATCCCGAAGTGCGCTCCACGGCCGGACCGATGCACGGCAACCGCTCGCACCTCGCCTTCAGTTTCGGCCCGCACCAGTGCCCCGGAGCGGACATCGCCCGGGCCATCGCGGAAACCGGCATCGACACCCTGCTCAGCCTGCTTCCCGACGTCCGGCTCGCGGTTTCGGAGGCGGAGCTCACCCTTGAGGCCGCGTGGCTGACCCAGCGGCCGGCCGCCCTGCCCGTGACATTCGGGCCGCAGGAGATCGACGCCGAGAGGGCCGGCGCAGCAGGCACGCGGGTGACCGCGGCGGTCTGAAGGAGCGTGTCACCGGCTCCGGTTGGTTCATGAACAGTCCCGTCGGCCGGGGCATTCGGCCCCGCACGAGCGCGTGCGGGGCCGAAGGGCAGGCAAACGTCAGACGTCATAAGGAATGACGTGCCCGGCCGCTGGTCGGCCGCGACGAAGAGCTGTCTCTGCGGATAGGGAACCGGGCGCCGTTTCGGCCGAGTGGAAGAACCGCGGCATATGCCGAATGCCGTAAGCGGTACGCCGGTCCGAGTGGCCGTGCAGAGATCACTGACAACTGCCTGAAAAGCCGGGCACTCCACCCGTCCTCCCGTCGACCGCCGTTCCGTGAATGTGTACGGAAATGTCGGGCGCGGACGCTCCGGCCAACGTCCCTGAAGCGAGGACGCCCCATTGGATCACGAGTGCACGCTGGGTACGATGCCGCGCAAGATCGTTTTGGCCCTGCTCACCGCTGCACCGTGTAGACCAAGCTCCTCCCCGCCGGATCGCCTCCGCACGTCGGCCGGCGCGGACCTCGTCCGGCGAAAGGACCCCAGTGCTCGAATTGACGGCCGTTCCTCGCGCTCCCGGCGGTATGCCGCTCCTGGGCCACGTCCTGCCACTCCAGCGGGACCCGTTGCACTTCCTGCGGTCGCTGCGCGCGTCAGGCGATCTGGTGCGGGTCGATATCGGCACCATGCCGATATACGTCGCCTCCGGCGCTCCCGCGATCACCGACGTCATGGTCAAGCACGGCCGGTCCCTGGAGAAGGGCCGGCTGTTCGACCGCGTCCGCCCCCTGGTCGGTAACGGCCTCGCCACGGCCGGCGGTGAGGTCCACCGTCGTCACCGGCGCCTGATACAGCCCATGTTCCACGCCGGCCAGATCGCCCGTTACGCCGAGGTGATGAGCGACCGTGCCCGCGCGCTCGCGAATTCCTGGACACCGGGACAGCGCATCGCCGTGGAACAGGTCATGGGCGAGTACGCCATCGAGACGCTCGCGGCGACCCTGTTCTCCACCGATATCGGCCGGCCGGCGGTGGAGTCGGTACGCCGTAACCTGCCGATCATCTTGAAGAGCATGCTGCTCAGGGCCGCCACCCCCAAGATGCTGGACAAACTGCCGCTTTGGCGTCGCTTCGACCATGCGACGACCAGCATGCGCCAGGTCATCGACGAGGTCATCGCCACCACACGCGAGTCCGGCCAGGCCGGTCAGACGGACCTGCTGTCCGTACTGCTCGCGGCACGAGACGCGGACACCGGCGAGGCGCTCACCGACGAAGAAGTCCGGGACGAACTCGTCACCATTCTGTTCGCCGGTACGGAAACCACGGCCTCCACCCTCGCCTGGACGTTCCATCATCTGGCCGAGCACCCGGAGGTCGAGAAGCAACTGGTCGCCGAGATCGACGAGGTCGTAGGCGACCGGCCCGTGACCTTTGACGATGTCTCCCGCCTCGCCGGTATCCGGCGCACCCTGGACGAAGTCATCCGCCTGCACGGCGTGGTACTGCTGATGCGGCGCACGACCGAACCGATCGAACTCAGCGGCTTCCGCATTCCGGCCGGCGTCGAGATCGCATTCAGCCTTTACGCCTTGCACCGTGATCCGGAGTACTACCCCGACCCGGACACTTTCGACCCCGACCGGTGGCTGCCCGAACGGCGGGAGGCACTCCCGCGCCAAGCGGTCGTCCCCTTCGGTGCGGGAAACCGGCGGTGCATCGGTGACGGGTTCAGCTGGACGGAGGCCACGATAGCGCTGGCCACCATTCTGGCCCGCTGGAAACTGCGCCCGGTCCCCGGAAAACCGCGGCCGCGGGAATCCGCCTCATCCATGGCTCACCCCGACCATGTCCCCATGGAAGTGCACCCCCGTGAGGCACGGAGGCGCTGATGCGCCGGAACTCCGGCTAGAGCGTGTCCGGCCGATCATGCGAGCCAGGTGACGGCCAAGCAGGAGTAGACGTTGGTGGTTTCCTCAGTGCTGGATCAGGCCGCCGACCGGGATGGACGCGACGTGGCCGGTTGCCGGAAGGGTCTGCGCCAGGGTGAGGCCGATGTCGACGAGTGACGACCGGCGCAGGCCAGCGACGTCGGGGATCGGAGTCCAGGTCGACTCGGCGATTTCGCCGTTCGGCTCCGGCCGGAGTTGGCCGCCGGTGATGCGGACTTGGTAGAAGATGCCGACATTCTGGTGTTCTGGCCCACCGGGGATGGCGCGTTCGGCTGCGGGGATGATCCTTGAGTCCACGCCCAGCAGGCGTTCGACCACCGCGTCGCAGCCGGTCTCCTCGGCCACTTCCCGGATCACCGCGTCGAACGGATCCTCCGCGTGCTCGACCCTTCCGCCCGGAAGGGTCCAGTTGGTCTCGCCCTTCGGTGGTACGTGACAGGCGAGCAGCACCCGCCTGTCCTCGATGCACACGGCGTACGCCGCCAGCCGGAAACTCATCCCAACCTCCCCACCGGACGCTACCCCAAAGTCCAAGACCCGCGCGTCGCTAGTTTCACTGTCCGTCACCCGGGACTTGTCCCGGCGGTTACGTTCGCAGCCAGATGACGAGGGCTGCCGCTGTCGCGGTGCCGAGGAAGACATGGCCGCGCTTGTCGTAGCCGGTGGCGACCGCCCGGTGCTGCTTCATGCGGTTGATCGCCCGTTCAACGGTGTTGCGCTTCTTGTACATCGCTTCGTCGAAGCCCGGTGGCCGTCCGCCGTGTGAGCCTTTGCGAAGGCGGGCGGCCTGGCTGTCGATCTTCTCCGGGATGGTGTGCCGGATGCCCCGCCGTCGCAGGTAATCACGGCAGGGCCCATTGCTGTATGCCTTGTCCGCCGCCAGGCTGCCGGGCTTCTTGCGGGGTCTTCCCAGGACGGTCCGCGGGACGCGGATCTTCTCCACTACCGACTTGAACTGAATGCAGTCCGCCCGCTGCCCGGGTGTGACGATCAGGGACAGCGGACGGCATCGGCCGTCGGCGCTCAGGCGGATCTTGCTGGTGAACCCGCCCCGCGAGCGGCCCAGGCTCTCACCTCCAGCACCACCTCCACCAGGCGGGCGACGAGGCTCTGCCACGCGCTTTCGCCCTGGTGTCCGGCGTTTCGGCCCCCTTTGAGGCCGAAACCGGAGGGGGATCGGTGCGGGCACCGGCCGCGTGCTGGTGTGCGCGGACGAGGGTGGAGTCGACCGAGACGTCCCAGTCGATCTTGCCGGCGGCATCGGCGGCGGCCTGTACCTGCTGGAGCAGACGCTCCCACGTCCCGTCGGCCGACCACAGCCGGTGGCGTTCATAGACGGTCTTCCACGGCCCGAACCGCTCGGGCAGGTCGCGCCACTGCGCGCCGGTCCGAACCCGGTGCAGATCCCGTCAATCACCTGCCGGTGATCCCGCCATCTGCCACAACGCCTGTTGCTGACCGGCAGAAACGGCTTTAGCCGTTCCCACTCCGCGTTAGTCAGATCACCCCGCCCCCGCCCCATGCCAACACCAACGACCCGGTCAGGGACTCGTCACATGATCGACCGGACAAGTCCTAGGGGGCTCGGGGGCCTGGCGGCGCGCCCAATGGCTCTGCCGGTGCTGTGAGTTCCACCCCGGAGGCGGCCTGACCCAGGCCGTATCTGTTTACGGGACAGCCGTGGGGGAGTGTGGCAGGCGCCCTCCCCCGAAGAGGCGCCTGCCCGCGTCGCGTTGCGCGCAGGACTCATCTTCGTCGGTTTTCCGGCACTCGCCAGAAAGGGGAAACGATGTTTCCGCGGTCAGCGGCCGGTGTCGGTGGGAGGTGGTGATGCCGCGGTGGTGGTGCGGCGATGGGAGCGGAGCAGGGAAAGCGTCATCACCAGGCAGAGTGCGGCGGCTGCGGCGGCGAAGTACTGGACGGCGGTGAGGAGGCCGACGGTGTTGGCGAGGAAGCCGACGCCGATGGCCGGCAGGCCGACGCCGAGGTAGATGATCACGTAGAAGCTGGAGAGCACGTCGGCGTGGCGGGTGGTGGGGGCGGCCTGGTTGACCGCGGTGAGGCCGCCGAGGAACGCGAGCCCCTGGCCGATGCCCCCGATCACGGTCGCGACGAGCAGCATGGGCAGCGAGGGCAGACCGCCCGCGAGGGCCAGCAGTACCAGTCCGGCGGCCAGGAGGGGGAGGCCGGCGAGCTCCAGGCTTCGGGCTCGTTTGCCGTAGCCGAGGAGTTGGGCGAGTGCGGAGCAGAGCAGCATCAGTGCCACCGCGGCACCGCCCAGGAACAGGTTCCTGCTGCCCGAGAGCGTGGCGACGTAGGTCGGGACGAGGGTGAGGAAGAGTCCGGTCACCGCGAATGCGAGGAAACTCGCCGTACCGCTGGTCGCGAAAACGGTCCGCATCGCTGCCGGGATTTCGGGGCGGCGGGGGCGCCACCGGGTCCTCGCGGACGCGGGCTGCAGGCTCATGACGGCCGCTGCGGCCGGAACCAGCAGCACGATCTCCACGGCGAACGGCAGGACGTCCGGTGCCGGGGCGTACTGGGCGAGCAGCCCGGCCAGTACGGGCCCGAGGCCGAGGCCGCCCACGGAGGCCACGGTGGACACCAGCGCCGCCTTGCGGCGGTTGCCGGTGGGTTCGAGTTCGGTCAGCGCCGCGGTCAAGGGCCCCGAGGCCGCGCCGAGTGCCAGGCCTTGCAGGACCCGGGCGGCGAACAGCCACCCCGTGCCCGCTGCCAGGGCGAAGACCAGCGAACCCAGCGCGGCCAGTGCCACGGCCGACAGCAGTACGCCGCGGCGGCCGACCGCGTCCGACAGCGGGCCGGCCAGGAGCAGGGAAGGGAGCAGCACGGCCACGTACGCGGCGAAAATCAGTGTGACGACCAGCGGTGAGAAGCCGAATGTCGCTTCGTAGCCCCGGTACAGGGGCGTCGGGAGGTTCGTGCCGGTCAGCAGGACCAGCAGGGTGTACGCCGTGGCCCAGAACCTCCATCGCCCCCTTCGCGGAACGGGCGGTGCGGGGGCGTTCGGGTTCAGCGGGTCGGGGCGGTCCTCTCGTGCGGCACGGTGTTGCGGCCGGCGGTGGAGCGCGGTCGTGGGGCGGTCACTGGGCATTCATTCCTCCATGGCGTCATGTTCGGAGACGGCGAACATAGCAGATGTTCGAAGATGGCGAACATGGTGCGCTAAGGTGGGGACATGGCCAGCCGTACCGCGACCGAACTCGTGCATCCCGACCGTGCTCAGATGCGGTTCACCGCAGTGCTGGCCGCGCTGAGCGACCCGGTGCGGCTGGCCATCGTCGCCCGGCTCGCCGATGCCGGACCCGATGGCGAACTGGCCTGCGCGACGTTCGCCCTGCCGGTCAGCAAGTCCACCCAGAGCGGCCACTTCAAGGTTCTGCGGGAAGCCGGCGTGATCCGCCAGAGGGACGAGGGAACCCGGCGCATGAACCGGCTGCGCCGCGACGACCTGGACGCCCGCTTTCCCGGTCTGCTCGACCTCGCCATTCCGCAGGGCCGTGACGTGATCGCCGGTTGGTGAGCGCAGCCGAGCGTCAAGTCGGGGCGCGGCCCGGGGCGAATGCGTCCGTCCCGGCCCGTACGGCGAGCTGGGCCGACATGCCACGCCCGAAACACGGGCGTCGGCGGCGGGGCGGGGAGGGACACGTTGATCGTCTGGGTGAACGGTGCGTTCGGCAGTGGGAAGACCACGCTGGTGGAGGAGTTGCGTGCGCGCTGGGACGGGGCGCTGGTCTACGACCCGGAGATGGTCGGCTTCGTGCTGCGGGAGATCGTGGAGGCGCCGACCGGCGACTTCCAGGACCTGCGACTGTGGCGGCGCCAGGTCGCCGAGCTGGCAGTGGGCCTGGTGGAGGAGTACCACCGCCCCGTCCTGGTGCCCATGACCTTGGTCGACCCCGGCTACGTCACCGAGATCTTCGGCATGCTGAGTGACGCCGGCGTCGAGCTTCACCACTTCTTCCTCAAGGTCTCCCGGTGTGAACTGGAGAGACGGATCGAGGAGCGCGTTTTCTACCCCGATGACCCCGAGCGGGAAGAGCAGGTCCGGCGCTGGAGCAAGGGCAGAATCGAACCGTGCATGGCGGCGGTCGGCACCTTGCCCGGCGACACGGTGTTCCTGGACGGCGAGTTGGGGCCACGGGAGCTGGCCGGCCAGGTGTTGGCCCGGTGCCGGTACGGTGGGCCCGCCGTCACATGATCGCGGCCGTGCCTCCGGGCCGACCCCGTCCTGCCGGGCCGTGAGGCTGCGCCCGGCTCAGTCGTGGTCGTATACCGTCACCGCGATCCCCCGCTCCGTCAACCGGGACCGGACCAGCGGCTCGATCCGCTCCCAGCGGCCGCCGGCCAGACCGCAGCCGATGCGTGGCATGTGGACCGAGGCGCCGAGTTCGGCGGCTCGGGCGGCCACCGTCTCCAGGGCGGTGTCGATTGCTCCGTACCGTACGGGCACGCCTTTGCTGCCCGTACGTATCCCACGCAGACCGATCATGTTGGCGACCCGGATCAGCCGCTCCACCTGCACCATTTGCACAGCGCCGAGGCCGAAGTCGTTCCGGGCCCGCTCGCGGTGCCAGCGCCGGTACGCCTGCTCCGGCTCCGGCCAGCGGCGGGAGACCGCCAGGACGAAGCCCTTGCCCCAGCCGCCCAGGTCGTTGCAGACATGGGCGATCACTTTGGGGCCTTTGCCTCGGGGGGCGTTGCGTCGCCCCGCACGTACTCGATCTCCGTTCCCATGGCCTGAACTCTAGGTGGCACCTCTGACAATCGGACATTTCGCCGACCGGGGCGGGAGGCGTCACCTCCGACGGGTGCGCGGGAGTGTGGTCCGGAGACCGGTCAGCGGGTTGTGGCGTTCTGGAGTTCGGATTCTTGGGGGTGGGGAACGTCGGCGGATGAGTGGAGGCGGGCGTACGCGCCCTTGGCGGCCAGGAGCTGGGGGTGGGTCCCGCGTTCGATGATGCGGCCGTTCTCCATGACGAGGATGAGGTCCGCGTCGCGGATGGTGGACAGGCGGTGGGCGATGATGAAGCTGGTGCGGTCCGTGCGCAGGGAGTGCATCGCGCGTTGGACGAGGGCTTCGGTGCGGGTGTCGACGGAGCTGGTCGCCTCGTCCAGGAGCAGGATCGAGGGGCGGGCCAGGAAGGCGCGGGCGATGGTGACGAGTTGCTTCTCGCCCGCGCTGACGCCGGCTGATTCCTCGTCCAGAACCGTGTCGTAGCCCTCGGGCAGGGTGCGGATGAAGTGGTCGGCGCAGGTGGCGCGGGCGGCGGCCTCGATGTCCTCGCGGGTGGCGTCGGGGCGGCCGTAGGCGATGTTCTCGGCGATGGTGCCGGAGAAGAGCCAGGCGTCCTGGGGCACCAGGCCGATGTGGGAGCGCAGCTCTTCGCGGGACAGGGCGGTGATGTCGGTGCCGTCCAGGAGGATGCGTCCCCCGTCGAGTTCGTAGAACCGCATGAGGAGGTTGCCCAGGGTGGTCTTGCCCGCGCCGGTCGGGCCGACGATCGCCACGGTCCGGCCGGGTTCGACGGTGAGGGAGAGGTCCTCGATGAGGGGGGTGGTGGGGGAGTAGCGGAAGTGGATGTTCTCGAACCGGACGTGCCCGCGAGAGCTGCGGAGGTGTGCGGGAGAAGCGGGGTCGGGGCGTTGTTCGTCGGCGTCCAGGAGCTCGTGGACCCGCGCCGCGGAGGCGAGGGCGGACAGCAGGCGGGCGGCGATACCGGCGACCTCGATGATCGGCTGGCTGAACTGCCGGGAGTAGAGGATGAACGCCTGGACGTCGCCGATGGTCAGGGCCCCGGCGACCACGCGCAGCGCGCCGACGACCGCCACGACGACGTAACCGAGGTTGGAGACGAACGTCATCGACGGCTCGGTGGTGCCGGAGACGAACTGGGCCCGCGCGCCGGCGCGGTACAGGGCTTCGTTGTGCTCGTCGAAGGTGCGCTCGGCCTGCTCGCGCCGGCCGAAGCCCTTGACCAGCGCGTGCCCGGTGTAGACCTCCTCGACATGGGCGTTCAGCGCTCCGGTGGCGGACCACTGCTCGGTGAACCGCGGCCGAGCGCGCTTGCCGATCCGGGCGGCGAGCACGGCCGACACCGGGACGCAGGCCAGCATGATCAGCGCCAGCAGCGGGGAGATGACGAACATCAGCACCAGCATGGTCAGCACGGAGAACACCGCCGTGATCAGCTGGCTGAGGGTCTCCTGGAGCGTCTGCTGCACGTTGTCGACGTCGTTGGTCACCCGGCTGAGCACCTCTCCCGCCGGGTGGCGGTCGAAGTACCGCATCGGCAGCCGGGCGAGCTTGCCTTCCACGGAGTGGCGCAGTGCGAACACCACGTGCTGGACGACGGCCGCGACCAGTCTCCCCTGGAGGAGGGTGAGGAAGGAGGCGGCGCCGAAGAGCGCGAGCGTGATCAGCAGCACGCGGGCGATCCCGGGGAAGTCGATTCCCCCGGAGGCCTCGGGGTGCTGGATGCCGTCGAAGACGAGGTCCGTGGCCCGGCCGAGGAGCAACGGACCGGCGGCGTTGAGCGCGACGCCGCCGATGCCGAGGACGACCGCGACGGCCACCGGGACACGGTGCGGGCGCAGCAGTCCCAGAGTGCGGCGGGCGGGGCCGATCCGCCCGCGGTCAGCGCTGTCCACCGGGACCATGGAGAGTCTCCTGAAGTGTCGTCGCGGCTCCGGCGTCCGGGCCGGGGCCGCCGTAGGGGCCGGTGGGTGCGGTGAGCTGGGACCGGGCGATTTCCTGGTAGGTCGTACTGGTACGCAGCAGTTCCTCGTGCGTTCCGGTGGCGACCACCAGTCCCGCGTCCAGGACCACGATGCGCTGTGCGTACTGGACGGTGCTGACGCGCTGCGCGACGGTGAGCACCGTCGCCCGGGCGAGCTCCGGCTCCAGGGCGGCCCGTAACGCGGCGTCCGTGGCGTGGTCCAGCGCGGAGAAGCAGTCGTCGAAGAGATAGATGTCCGGCTTGCGCAGCAGGGTGCGCGCGATCGCCAGGCGCTGTCGCTGCCCGCCGGACACATTGGTGCCGCCCTGTGTGATCGGTGAGTTCAGCCCCTCGGGCAGACGCTGTACGAAATCGCGGGCCTGGGCGATTTCCAGCGCGCGCCAGAGTTCGTCGTCGGTGGCGTCCGGGACGCCGAAGCGCAGATTGCCGGCGACGGTGCCGGAGAAGAGGTACGGCCGCTGTGGTACGAAGCCGACGGTACGGCGCAGTACCTCCGGGTCCAGGGCGCGGACATCGACGCCGCCCACGTGGACGGAGCCGCCGGTGGCGTCGAAGTGCCGTAGTACGAGATTGAGCAGGGTGGTCTTGCCGCTGCCGGTGCTGCCGAGGATCGCCACCGTCTCGCCGGGCCGGGCGCTCAGATCGATTCCGCTCAGCACCGGGTCCTTCGCCCCCGGGTAGCGGAATCCGGCGCCGCGCAAGGTCAGGACACCGGCCGCGGGCAGGGCGCGTACCGGCGCGGGCGGCGCAGCCACGCTCGGTTCGGTCGCCAGCACCTGCTGGATGCGCTCGGCCGAGACCCTCGCCCGGGGCATCGCCAGACACACGAAGGTCACCATCACCACGGACATCATGACCAGGGACAGATAGCTCAGGAACGCGCTGAGCGCACCGAACGGCATCGCCCCGGCCTCGACCCGGTGGGCTCCGAACCACAGCACGGCCACCATGAAGACATTGAGGGCCAGCAGGACGACGGGAACGATGGTCGCCAGCAGTCGGCCGACGCGCAGCGAGATGTCGCGCAGTTCGGAATTGGTGCGGCCGAATCTCGCGCCTTCATGGGCGTCGCGCACAAAAGCCCGGACGACCCGGACTCCGGTAATGCGTTCGCGCAGCAGCCCGTTGGTGCGGTCCAGGTATTTCTGCATACGGGCGAAGAACGGATCGGTGCGGCCGAGAATGAGCCCGAAGGTCATTCCGAGGACCACCACCAAGGCCACCAGGAGCAGAGAGAGCTGAATGTCCTGCTGGAGCGCGAGCGCGATACTGCCCAGACACATCAGGGGGGCCGACACGGCGACGCCGAACGCGGAGAGCGCCAGCATCTGCACGTGCTGCACGTCGTTGACGGTCCGCGTCATCAGCGACGGGGTTCCGAACTGCCCGACCTCCCGGGCCGAGAAGTCCAGCACCCGGCGGAAGACCGCGGAACGCAGGTCGCGGCCCATCGCCATGGCCGTACGGGCGCCCAGGGACACCGCGCCGACGGACGCGGCGATCTGGAGGAGCGCCACGGCCAGCATGACCAGGCCGGTCCGGGTGATGTAGCCGCTGTCGGCCTTCACCACGCCGTTGTCGATGACCGCGGCGCCCAGCGTCGGCAGGGCCAGGGTGGCCAGGATCTGTACCAGCTGCAGCAGCCCCAGCAGCGCGACGGAGCGCCGGTGGGGCCGCAGGTGGATTCGCAGGAGTCTGAGCAGCACCGGGCGACGCTCCAGGAGACGGGCAGGCCCGGTCGGCAGCGGGAACGCGAGCGCCGGCCGGGCCTGGAGGGGGCACACCCGGACAGTGCAGCGCACCGCACACCGGAAAATCCCTAGTGTCCCGCCGGGAGAGCGCCGTGGGCCGTACCGCGTCCGGCGGGAGCCAATAGCCGGAGACCCGCGATGCGCGGGACTCAGGAAATCCCTAGTGTGCCGGTGATTTCTTGACACCGCGACCGGCCGCTTGGAAGCGTACGAATACCCAGCGTCCGGGCCTTGGTATTCGATGTTCAGCCGATGCCGTTCGAGGCCGAGCAGCCAAGAGGCCCAGCAGCCGACTCGGCCCTGCGTTTGGGCGGTCTGTTCTTAGCGGAGGAGAGGAATGAGATGTCCAAGCGTGCGCTGATAACCGGAATCACCGGGCAGGACGGCTCCTATCTGGCCGAGCACCTGCTCGCCCAGGGGTACCAGGTATGGGGCCTGATGCGGGGGCAGGCCAATCCCCGCAAGTCCCGGGTCAGCCGGCTCGTCTCCGAACTGAACTTCGTCGACGGAGACCTGATGGACCAGGCCAGTCTGGTCTCCGCGGTCGACAAGGTGCAGCCCGACGAGATCTACAACCTCGGTGCGATCTCCTTCGTCCCGATGTCCTGGCAGCAGGCCGAACTCGTCACCGAGATCAACGGCATGGGCGTCCTGCGCATGCTCGAAGCGATCCGCATGATCAGCGGCCTGAACGGCTCGCGCGGCGGCGGCGCCGGCGACGGTGGCCAGATCCGCTTCTACCAGGCGTCCTCCTCGGAGATGTTCGGCAAGGTCGCCGAGACCCCGCAGTGCGAGACCACCATCTTCCGGCCGCGCAGCCCCTACGGCGTGGCGAAGACCTACGGGCACTTCATCACCCGCAACTACCGCGAGTCCTTCGGCATGTACGCGGTCTCCGGAATGCTGTTCAACCACGAGTCGCCGCGCCGCGGCGCGGAGTTCGTGACGCGGAAGATCTCCCTCGCGGTGGCCCGGATCAAGCTCGGCTACCAGGACAAGCTGTCCCTGGGCAACCTCGACGCCGTCCGCGACTGGGGCTTCGCCGGCGACTACGTCCGCGCCATGCACCTGATGCTCCAGCAGGACGAGCCGGGCGACTACGTGATCGGCACCGGCGAGATGCACTCGGTCCGCGACGCCGTCCGTATCGCCTTCGAGCACGTGGGCCTGAACTGGGAGGACTACGTCAGCATCGACCCCTCCCTGGTGCGCCCCGCCGAGGTGGAGATCCTCTGCGCGGACGCCGAGCGCGCCCGCACCCAGCTGGGCTGGGAGCCCAGCGTCGACTTCCCCGAGCTGATGCGCATGATGGTCGACTCCGACCTGCGCCAGGCGTCCCGCGAGCGGGAGTACGGGGACCTGCTGCTGGCCGCCAGCTGGTAGCCGGACCCAGGGCGTACCCCGGCGCCGGCCACGGCGTGCCCCGTACGGCTCCGTGACGGTGGGCCCGCCTCACCCGGAGCGCGAAACACTAGGTTATTTCCCGTCGCCCGCCCTGTGGAATGGGCGTGTGGACCACAGGCACCGCCGATCGGCCGCCGCATTCCGGCGGACCGGTCCGGTGCCCTCGCCAGGAGGAGGAGCCAGCACGATGACGACGACCACGGCGGAGGGGCTCTGGGCCCGGTGCTACCACCCGGCGCCGGACCGCCCGCGCCAGCTCGTCTGCTTTCCGCACGCGGGCGGTTCGGCCCCCTTCTTCTTCCCCGTGTCGGCGGAGCTGTCGCCCGTGGCGGAGGTGCTGTCGGTGCAGTACCCCGGCCGTCAGGACCGGCGCAACGAGACCAGTCCCAGCGCCATCACGACCATGGCCGACCGGGTGTACGCGGCCCTGAAGGACCGGATCGGGTCACGGCCGACGGCGTTCTTCGGGCACAGCATGGGCGCGATGGTCGCCTTCGAGGTGGCCCGGCGGCTGGAGGCCGACGGCGGCGAGCTGACGCACCTCTTCGCCTCGGGGCGGCGCGCGCCCTCGCGCTACCGTACGGAGAGTGTGCACCGGCGCGACGACGACGGGATCGTCGCCGAGCTGAAGCGGCTGTCCGGTACGGACACCTCGGTGCTGGGCGACGAGGAGCTGCTGCGGATGGTCCTCCCGGCGATCCGCAGCGACTACACCGCGGTGGAGACCTACCGCTGCGACCCCGGGGCGTCGATCAAGGCGCCGATCACCGCGCTGACCGGTGACAGCGACCCCTTGACCACGGTGGAGGAGGCCGAGGACTGGCGCGCGCACACCACGGGCGCGTTCGATCTGCGGGTCTACCCGGGCGGCCACTTCTTCCTCAGTTCGCAGGCCCCCGCCGTACTGGCGGTGCTGCGTGAACACCTCAGCGGCGCGGGGGAGTTCACGCACTGAGGTGCGTCCTGGCCACGGAGACTGTCGATCATGTAACCTGACGCAGGTCGGCCATCACTCTTTAGGGTGATTTACAACACGATGTGGTGACGCCCCGTCGCATCTGTTGTGTCTCCGAGGTGCAAGGAGCTCTATGGTGCAGGAGCGGAGCGTCAATCCCCGCTTAGGCAGCACCTTGGCCGGCCGAGAAGATGACATCGGACAACTCGGCCACCTTGCCCGCGAAGCGCGTCGGGGCCGCGCGGGCTCGGCGGTCGTGACCGGCCCGGCGGGCATTGGCAAATCCGCCCTCCTGCGCGCTTTCCTCGACGGGGACTCCTGCCGGTCCGCGACGGTCCTGCACGGTCTCTGCGAGGAGGGCGCCTCGGGCGACTCCCTGGGGGGCGTACGCGCCTTATTCGCCTCCGCTGCGCAGGACGCCTTCCCCGATGGTGACGTCCGCCGTGCCCTCGCCCCCGGCGCGCCGGCCGGTGAGCCGCCGCACGCCCCCGCCGTCCAGCACGTGTTCCACGACCTGTACCGCCTCGCGGCACAGGGGCTGAGCCGCCGCCCGCTCGTCCTGGCCCTGGACGACGCCCACCACTGCGACGAACTCTCCCTGTGCTGGCTGGACTTCCTGCTGCGGCGGGCTGACGGCCTTCCCCTGCTCGTCGTCCTCACGCAGCGGACCGAGGCCACCGTCCTCGCCCGCGGCACCCCGGCCTCGCGCGCCCTGGCGGATTTCACCGCACACTGCCGCACCACGACGCTGCGCCTGCGGCCGCTGACCGAGGAGCAGGTCACCGAGGCCGTACGGCAGTTCTTCCCGGCGCCCGCCGCCCCCGCCTTCATCTCCCGCGCCCGGGCCGTGACCGGCGGCAACCCCGGCCTCCTGGAACGTCTGCTGTGCGCACTGCGGGCCGAGGGCGTCGGTTCCGGCGTGGGCGGTGCCGACCGGATCGCCGAGGCCGGCCCCCGCGTCCTGGCGCACTGGGCACGCGAACTCCTCAACCGCTGGCCGCCCTGGGTGGGCGAGGTCGCGCGGGCGGTGGTGATCCTCGGCGAACGGGGTGCCGAGCACCTCGCCCCCTTGGCCGCCGTCCCCGTCGATGCCGTCGAGGACGCCCTGACGGTGCTGCGCGAGGCCGGACTGCCGGCGCCCGGCAAGCACCTGACGGACGACGTGGTGCAAGCGGCGGTGCTGGCGCCCCTGGACGCCCAGGCGCTGTCGGAACTGCGTACGCGGGCGGCCCTGCTCCTGAGCGACGCGGGCCGGCCCGCCGAAGAAGTGGCCGCCCAGCTCCTGCTGCTGCCCTCGGTGTCCGCACCATGGATGACCGGCGTCCTGATGGAGGCCGCCGCCCGCGCCGAGGAGCGCGGCGCCCCGGAGGCCGCGGCCCGCTACCTGTACCGCGTCCTGGAAGCGGACCCCGACAGCGTGAAGGTCCGCGTCCGGCTGGCCAGGGCGCTGGCCGAGACCGACCCGCCCGAGGCCGTCGGACAGCTCCGCGGAGCGCTGGTGCCCAGCGTCGACGTCCGCACCCGGGCGCGGATCATCGCGCAGTTCGGCACCACCTACCTGGCCGCCCGCGAAGGCCCCACCGCCCTGCGCATGCTCGAAGACGTCCTGGCCGCCCTCGACGCCGAACTCGGCCCCGACCCCCTGCCCGCCGACCGGGAACTGCGCACCCTCGTCGAATCGGTGCTGCTGATCGTCGGTGCGCACGGCCGCGGCACGATCGCCGCGACACGGAAACGGGCCGCGGCGATGGCCGTACCCGCGGGCGACACCCCCGCCCAGCGGCAGAAACTGGCGGCGATGGCCGTACTGACGGCGCTCGACGGGCAGGCCCCCGAGTCGGTGGTGGAACACGCCCTGCGCGCCTCCGGCTGCCCCCACCTCCCCCCGAAGAGCTGGTCCCTGATCAACTCCGCCGTCGTCCTGGGCCTCGCCGACCGCACCGAGGACGCCCTGTGCGCGCTGGACCGCCTCCTGCGGCACGGCCGGGAGAACTCCGCCATCTGGACCTACTCCGTGGCCCTGGCCATCAGGTCCCTGCTCCGGCACGGCCTGGGCGCACTCCCGGAAGCGCTCGCGGATGCCAGGACGGCGGTGCAGATCAGCGGCGCGGAGCGGTGGGGCGAGATGATGGTCCTGCCGCGCCTGGCCCTGGCGGGCGTCCTGGTGGACCGGGGCGAGGCCGCGCACGCCGAAAAACTGCTGACCGCCACCGAACCCGTCTGGCGCGACCCGTACCTGTGGACCCACCACCGCTACCTCATGGCCTACGGCCGTGCCCGCCACGCCTTGGGGGACGCGGAGGGCGCGCTGGCGCTGTTCCGTGAGTGCGGCAGGGCGCTGGAGGAGGCCGAAGTACGCCACGCGGCCTATCTGCCCTGGTGGGCGGAGGCGGCCTGTGTGCTCGCGGAGCTGGGCCGCGCCGAGGAGGCCCAGGAGCCCGCGGCGCACGGCACACGGCTCGCACGCAGCTGGGGGACCCCACGCGTCCTCGGCCTGGCCGCCATGGCCCGCGGTGTGGCCGCTCCTGGTGAGGAGGGCGTGGAACTGCTGGGCGAGGCGGTGCGGCACCTGTCCGCCTCACCGGCCCGCGTCGAGCACGCCCGCGCCGAACTCCTCCTTGGGCAGGCCCTGTTGGCGGCCGGTGAGCCGCGGGCCGCGCGCGAGCACCTGCGCGCCTCGGCCGACCTCGCCCAGCGCTGCGGCGCCCTCGCACTGGGCCAGAAGGCCCGGGGTGCCCTGCTGGCGGCGGGCGGCCGCATGCGGAAGATGACCGGCTCACCCCTGGATCTGCTCACCAGTATGGAACGCAAGGTCGCCGGCCTCGCCGCCGGCGGCGCCAGGAACCGGTCGATCGCCCAGTCGCTGCACGTCACCGTCCGTACGGTCGAAACGCATCTGACCAGCGTGTACCGCAAGCTGGGCGTCTCCGAGCGTGCCCAGCTCTCCGCGGTCCTCCGTTCGTCGGATGTCCGCGGGACCCGGGTGCCGGAGCAGGCGTCGCGGTCGCGCGGGCAGCGCTGAAGGCGGCCGGGACATGCCGGAGACAGGGCTGGAGAGCGAGCAGCCGTACGCGGGACTCATCCGCGCGGGGGACCGGCGCACCGACCCGCCGCTGCTCGAACGCGAGGAAGAACAGGCGGAGTTGCGGCGCGTGCTGGCCGCGCTGGACGAAGACCGCCCCACCGTCGTGTCCGTGACCGGCCGTCCCGGCTTCGGCCACAACGCCCTGCTGCGCTGGACCGCCCGCCTCGCCGGGGAACGCTCGATCCGCGTCCTGCGGGTCAGCGGCTCGCTGGCCGAACGCGATCTGCGCCACGGCGCCGTGATCCAGCTCCTCGGCCAGCTGGGCGAGGTGGCCGAACGCTCCCTGCACACCCTGCGCGCGCAGCCCGAGCCGGACGGCCTGCCGGGCCTGCCCGAACTCCTGCACACCGCCCGCCGCACCCCCACGCTCGTGACGGTGGAGGATGCGCAGTGGCTGGACGCGGCCTCCTCGCACTGGCTGCAAGCCCTGGTACGCCGCCTGTCCACGGGCGTTCCCCTCGCCCTGCTCATCGGCCGCACCGGCCTGGAGCCGCACGGCACCGACTGGCTGGCCGACGCCGCTCCGTCCGCGCGGCTGACCCGCCACCTCGGCGTCCGCCCGCTCAGCCGGGACGCGGTCACCACCCTCGCCGAGCAGATCTGCGGCGGCCCCTGCGACGAGGCGTTCGCTACCGCGGCGGCCCAGGCGTCCCAGGGCAGCCCCGCCATCCTGCACACGGCCCTGCACTGCTTCGCGGAGGCCGGCCACCGGCCCACCGCCGACCGCGTTCCGCAGCTGCGCACCCTGATCACCGGCATCATCGGCGACCGCGCGGGGCGCGCCCTGCGGGGGCTGAGCGAGGAGGCCACCGCCGTACTGCGCGCGCTGGCCGTCGCCGGCGACCTGCTGGACTTCCCGCTGATCTGCTCCCTGGCCGGGCTGCGCGCCGTACGCGAATCCCGGCTGCGCGCTGCGTTGGCCATGGCCGGCTTCACCGTCCCCGATGGCTCCTACGAACGCGTGCGGCTGCCCGTCGTCCGGGCCCGCGTCCTGGAAGAGACGCCCGCCGGCGAACGCGCCGCCCTGCACGCCCGCGCCGCCCACCTCGCCCACCAGGTCGTGGCCGACGACGAATGCATCGCCCGCCTCCTCCTCCAGGCACCGCCCATCGGCGAACCCTGGGCCGTACACGTCCTGCGCGGCAGCTTCGGCGCCGCGATGCGCCGCGGCGACTTCCCCCGTGCCGCCGCGTACCTCGAACGCGCCCTGGACGAGCCCCTGGAACCCCTGCAACGCGCACACATCGGCCTGGACCTGGCCGGCGTCGAGGCCGTGACCGCCCCCGAAGCCGGTGACCGCAGGCTCACCACCCTCGTCCACACTCCGGGCGAGGGCGAAGCATGGGATCAACTACGCGTACGGGCACTGGATATGGGCCTGGCCCGGGGTGACGACTCCTGGGGCCGCCGGGTCGCCGCCCAGGCCATCGCCACCGCCCACGGCAGGGAACGCGACAACCTGATCGCGCTGTACTGGTACGCCGCCGAGGCCGGGCCCGGAGTCGCCGACGTCTCCGTCCTCGACACCCCGGTCCCCGGCGTCCCCGACCTGCCCGACCACCCCCTCGCCCCTGCCCAGGCCGGCATCCGCGCGGGGCAGCTCGCCGCGCGCGGCCGGCACCGTGCGAGAGCCGCGGAACTGGCCCGCCGCTCGCTGGACGCGGGCAACACCGTCCCCGCGGCGCCCCGTCTGGTCGCCGCCAGGGCGCTGTGGCTCACCGACGCCGCCACCGAAGCAGAGGACCGCCTCGCCGCCATCATCGCCGAACTGCGCCGCCGCCACTGCCGGCCCCTGTTCGCCCGCGCCCTGGCCTTCAGCGCCGAACTGCATCTGCGCAGTGGCCGCCTGGACACCGCCGACCATGTCGCGGACGCCGCCGAACAGGCTCTGCCTCTCGCTGCCTGGCACCCGTTGGCCGCCTCGCACCTCCTCGCCGTACGCGCCGTCATCGCCCTGGAGACCCGCCGCCACGACGAGGCGCGCGCCCTGGCCGAAGCCCCCCTGCCGCCCGGTGCCGAATACGGCATCCACTGGCCCGACCTGCTGTACGCCCGTGCCCGCGTGGCCGCCGAAGAAGAACGCTGGCCGGAGGCGGCCGAACTGTTCAAGGAGAGCGGGCGCTGGCTGCTGCGCCGCGGGTGGGCCAACCCTGTCGTGCTGCCCTGGCGTTCGTCGGCCGCCCGGGCCTGCCTCACACTCGGCGATCAGGACCAGGCCGCGCGTCTGGTCAGCGAGGAACTCACCCTCGCCTGCCAGTGGGGTGCCCCCAGCGCCCTGGGACTGGCGGAGCTGGTCGCCCGGAGCTTCGGCCTTCACGAACCGGCCGTCGGCGGGTGTGAACCCGCCGGTGTCGCGCGCGAGATGCCCATCCGGCTCTCCTACGCCTGGGTCCTGGACGAACTCGCCACCGCGGAACTCGCCAGGGGCGATCGTCGCACGGCCGCCGGGCTGCTGGCCCAGCTGTCCCGGCTCACCGTCACCCACACCTCCAGCCGCCTGGCCGAACGTGTACGGTGGCTGACCGCCCGGCTGGAGGAGCCCGGCACCCCCGACGAGACGGTGCTGCCCGAGGAGTGGGCCACCCTGTCGTCCGCCGAGCGGCAGACCGCCGAACTGGCCCGCCGCGGCCTGGGCAACCGGGAGATCGCGGAACAGCTCGTGGTGAGCCGGCGTACCGTCGAGCACCGGCTGAGCAGTGCGTACAAGAAGTTGCGTATCACCTCACGCAAAGAACTCCGTGCGCGGAGCCGGCCGACGGAAGAGGACATCACGGATGCTGTATGAACGGGAAACCGAACTGGCCCGCATCGAGACCGCGGTACGCCGGGCCCAGGCGGGCCGTTCTTCCGCACTGCTGCTGACCGGCCCTCTGGGGAACGGCCGGACCACGCTCCTCCAGGAGGCCGGAGCCCGCTGCCCCGACACCTTACGGGTCCTGCGGGCCAACGCCGCGCCCATGGAGCAGGACTTCGCCCTGGGCATCGTCCACCAGCTCCTGGGGCCGCTCCTGACCGGTGACCTCACCCTCCCCGGCGGCCGGGAAGCGGGCGGCGGCACCCGGCCGGACCACGCCGGCGGCCTCCCCGTACCCGGGGACCGGGGCGCGCCCGCCTCCGAAGCGTTCCTGCACGGCCTGCGGTCCGTGCTGGCCGAAGCCTGCGCCGTCACCCCCGTACTCATCCTCGTCGACGACCTCCAGTGGGCCGACGTCCCCTCCCTGCGCTGGCTCGCCTACCTGGCCCGGCGCCCGCACGGGCTGCGCGTGGCCGTCGTGGGCACCCTGCGCGACGGTGACCCCCGCGCCCAGCACCCGCTCATCCGCGACCTCGCGGACGCCGCCGACGTCCTGCGCCCCGCTCCGCTCTCGCCGGCCGGCACCCGGGCCCTGATCCACCACCACTTCGGCGAACCCGCCGACGACAGCTACGCCCGGGCCTGCCACGAGACCTGCGCCGGCAACCCCCTCTTCCTCCAGTCCGTCCTGCGCGACCTGGCACTGAGCGGGCACCGCCCCACCGCGGAATACGCCGCCCAGGTCCGTGTGCAGCGCCCCGCTCGGCTCCGCGACCGCCTGGCCGGCTGCCTGTACACCCAGCCCGGTCCCGTACGCGACCTGGCCACCGCCATCGCCGCCTTCGACGACCACGGCGATGCCGACCTCATCCGGCGCCATGCGCGGCTGGACGCCGTCGGATTCCAGCAGGCCCTGCGCACGCTGCACCACCTGGGGCTGCTCGCCCCGCACGACACCCCGCGCTTCGTCCACCGCGTCGTCCGCGACGCCGTCGAGTCCGCCCTCACCGTCGCCGAACGCGAACGTTCCCGGGATGTCGCGGCGGACCTCCTCCACCAGGCCGGGCACCCCGCCGAACACGTCGCCGACCTGCTGCTGGCCGTCACCGCCACCCACCGCCCCTGGGCCGTACGGGTACTGCGGACCGCCGCGCAGGCCGCGCTGCGCCGCGGCGTGCCGGTCACCGCCGCGCGCTACCTGCAGCGCGCCCTGCTGGGCAGCACGGGCGACTTCGAGCGCGCACGCCTGCTGATCGAGCTGGCCGGTGCCGAACGCAACATCGACCCCGCCGCCTGCGAACGCCACATCGGACAGGCCGTCCGCCTGCTCCCTACGGCCACCGAACGGGCCGCCGCCACCTTGCTCATCCCGCCCAGCCTCCTGGGCGAGGCGCCCCCCTCGGCGGTGGACCTGCTGCGCCGCGTGGCCGAAGACCTCGACCCCGCGGCGCCCCGTGAAGGCTGTGCCCGGGAAATCGCCCTCCAAATGGAAGCGCGTCTGTGGCACGCCGGGCACGAGAACGCGACGGAACTCGCCGGTGCGGTGGAACGCCTGCGCGCACTCGGCACCCCGCCCCCCTTGGACACCGGCGGCGCCCGTGAACTGGCGGCCGTCCTGAACAACGCGGCGGTGCTCTCCAGCGCCGTGCCGGCACCCGAGGTCGCGGCCCTGGCCGAGCGGATCCTCGAACGCGAGCCGGTGACCTCCGCGCGGGCCGGTATCGCGCTGCCCCTGGCCGCGATGGCCCTGTACGCCGCCGACGGGGCGACGGGCATCGACACCCGCCTGTCCTGCGAGCAGTCACCCGCCCGCCCCCAAGCGGTGGTGCACGTCGAGAACGCGCTGCTCCAGCTCGCGCGGGGGCGCCTGGTCCAGGCCCGCGAACAGGCCGACCTGGCCGCCGAACTGACCGGCGCGGACTGGCGCGATCCCACCACCGCCGTCCGGGCCGCGGTGGCCATGGAGACCGGTGACATCCAGCTGATCGAACGCCTCCTGGGAGACGCCGGCCAGCGCTGGCCGGACAGCCTCGCCCTGCGGGTCATGCTGCAACTCCTCAGGGCATCGCTCGACGCCCGCCGCGGCCGTGGCGTCCACGCTCTGGAATCCTTCCTGGCCTGCGGCCGGCAACTGGAAGCGGCCGGCTGGCGCAACTCCGCCCTTTTCCCCTGGCGGCCCCGCGCCATCGTCCTCCATCACCGCCTGCGCGAACACCGTCCGGCCCTGGCGCTGGCGGAAGAAGAACTGGCCTGGGCGCGGCAGTGGGCCGCCCCCGCCGCCCTCGGCCGGGCCCTGCGGCTGAAGGCCCTGCTGCCCGGTGGTGGGGGAGTGGCCGTCCTGCGCGAGTCCGCCGAGGTCCTCGGCGGGTCCGCCAACGCGCTGGAACGGGCCCGTACGCTCCTCCAGTTGGGCCAGGTGGTGGAGTGCGGGAAGGAGGCGAAGGCGATGCTGCGCGAGGCCGCGGACCTCGCCACGGCCTGCGGCGCGCCCTGGCTGACCGAACGCGCCTACGCGGCTCTGGGGACCACCACCACCGCCCCGAGCGCGGAGGCAGCGCTCACCCAGAGCGAGCGCAAGGTCGTCTCCCTGGTGGGCCGGGGGCTGACCAACCAGGAAATCGCCGATGAACTCGGGGTGAGTACCCGGGCGGTGGAGAAGCATCTGACCTCGTGTTACCGCAAGTTGGGTGTGGCGGGCCGGCGGGAGCTGCTGGCGGGCCGAAGTGCGGCCGGGGCGTTCGCGGCACGTTGAGCACACCGCGCCGGAGAATGCGGCTTACCGGCGGTAAGAGGTGCGGAGTGTTCGGGGGGACCGAAAGGACGGTGCGGGACCGTACCCCGCGGGAGGGCGACCACAGGTTTAGCGGTGGCGGGCCGGATGCACGTTGACGCTTGTCTGGACCTCTCCCTAGTGTCGATGGCGTCGGGGAGGTCGGAATTCTCCCCGGGTCGCCGCCGGACCGCCCAGGTTTCCGGCACGTTACATTCTCCGGATTTCTCTTTCTCGCTCGATCACACTTGTACTTTGGTTTGCGGACGGGGGTTGAAAGGATGTCGGTCCCTTGAAGTTTTCTGCTCTGATGGATTCCCCGCAGATTTCGGCAGGCCGGGGTGCGGCCGGCCCGGCCGGTGCCGCGGGGCGGCGGGAAGAGCGGCCGCCGTCCGACCGGCCGGGCGTGTGCATGGCCGTACTGGACCCGGCACTGACGGTGCGTCAGGCATCGCAGGATTTCTACCGCCACTTCGCGACCCCGGACGCGGCGTCCGCCGACGTCCTCGCCGCCGCCCCCTCCGAATCCTCGACGACGGCACCCGACGTCTGCGGGCGCGACTTCCGCGAACTGGTGCACCCCAGCGTGCGGCAGCCGCTCATGCGGCAGTTCGAACGGCTGCTGACCGGCCGCTGCGACCGCTTCGCCGCGCACGTGGTGGCGTTGCGCTCGACCGGTGACACGTTCACCGGCAACCTCACGGCCACCGCCGTCAGCGGCTACGCCCCCGGCCCGGCCGCCGTACTCGTCACCATGCGCTCGGGGCAGCACGCGGAGGGCGAGGCGGTGGTGGCGCCGCGGAAGAAATTACTCAGCGAGATCGACGCGCGCATTCTGGAGGGAATCGCGGCGGGTCTGTCCACGATTCCGCTGGCGTCCCGGCTCTATCTCAGCCGGCAGGGAGTGGAGTACCACGTCACCGGACTGCTGCGGAAACTGAAGGTCCCCAACCGGGCGGCCCTGGTCTCCCGCGCGTACGCGATGGGAGTGCTCACGGTGGGGACCTGGCCGCCCCGCGTCGTGGACGGCTTCATCAAGTAACACACCCAGTTCCCGGGACCGCCGCGCGCGAAGGCGCGGGGCCGGGGTCCGCCTCGCGGCCCGGCCCCGGCACGAAAGCGAGCCGACGGGACACAAGGCGCCGGGGGCGCCGCGGAGCAACCGCGGCGCCCCCGGCGCCTTGATGTGCGGCCGGTCCTGACGCCCGGCCGAGTCTAGGGAATTCCATGGCCGTTCCTGTCGAGACTGGGCTGGTGGCGTGCGGGAAGTCGAGCTGCCTCGTGCAGGGCACGCAGATAACTCAGTCGCTGTGGAACAGCCGTCCCCAGTGCCGGATGTCCACAACGAAATCCTCTGCTGTCCGCCGGTCTTGAGATGGGTTGGGTTGAACGTGGCGAACATGGACCAGGAACAGAAACTCCGCGACTACCTCAAGCGGGCCAGTGCCGATCTGCGGCGCTCCCGGCAGCGGGTGGGCGAGCTGGAGGCGGCGGCCCGCGAGCCGATCGCGATCGTGGGGATGAGCTGCCGCTTCCCGGGAGGCGTGCGCAGCCCCGAGGAGCTCTGGTCCCTGCTCGCCGCCGACGGGGACGGCATCACGGCGTCCCCCCGCGACCGCGGCTGGGAGCTGTCGGCCGAGGACGCGGGGGAGTTCTCCGGCGGCTTCCTGCACGACGCGGCCGAGTTCGACGCCTCCTTCTTCGGGATATCCCCCCGTGAGGCCCTCGCCATGGACCCGCAGCAGCGACTGCTGCTGGAGACCTCCTGGGAGGCCTTCGAGCGGGCCGGCATCGACCCGGCGGCGGTCCGCGGCTCCCGGACGGGCATGTTCGTCGGGGCGATGCCCCAGGAGTACCGGGTGGGGCCGGACGACGATGTCCAGGGCTTCGCCCTGACCGGCACCGCCACGAGCGTCCTCTCGGGCCGGCTCGCCTACTTCTTCGGGGCCGTGGGCCCGACGGTCACCGTCGACACCGCCTGCTCGTCGTCCCTGGTGGCCCTGCACCTGGCCGCCCATGCCCTGCGCCAGGGCGAGTGCTCCCTGGCGCTGGCCGCCGGCGTCACCGTGATGTCCAGCCCCACCACCTTCGTGGAGTTCAGCCGCCAGGGCGGGCTCGCCGCCGACGGGCGCTGCCGCTCCTTCGCCGATTCCGCCGACGGCACCGGCTGGGCCGAGGGCGTCGGCGTCCTGGTCCTGGAACGCCTCTCGGAGGCCCGCCGCAACGGGCACGAGATCCTGGCCGTCGTCCGGGGCTCCGCCGTCAACCAGGACGGTGCCTCCAACGGGCTCACCGCGCCCAACGGCCCCTCGCAGCAGCGGGTCATCGAGCAGGCGCTGGCCAGCGCGCGGCTCTCGGCCGACGAGGTCGACGCCGTCGAGGCGCACGGCACCGGCACCACCCTGGGCGACCCGGTCGAGGCCCAGGCGCTGCTGGCGACCTACGGGCAGGGGCGCGAGGCCGGCCGGCCGCTGCTGCTCGGCTCCGTCAAGTCGAACCTCGGCCACACCCAGGCGGCGGCCGGCATGGCCGGCGTCATCAAGATGGCGCTCGCCATGCGGCACGGCCTGCTCCCGCGCACGCTCCACGTGGACGCGCCGTCCTCGCACGTCGACTGGTCGCAGGGAGACGTACGCCTGCTCACCGAGCAGGTCCCCTGGCCGCGGGGCGAACGGCCGCGCCGGGCCGGTGTCTCCTCGTTCGGGCTCAGCGGCACCAACGCGCACACGATCCTGGAGGAGGCCCCGGCCGCCCCCGAGGAGGACGCGGAGCAGCCGGAAGCGGCCGGACCCGTGGCGGCGGGCGCCGTCCCGTGGCTCGTCTCCGGCCGTACCCGCGAGGCGCTGCGCGCCCAGGCGGCGCAGCTGCTCGACCACCTCGCGTCCCGCCCCGGCCGCGCGCCCGTGAACCCCGTGGACGTCGCCTACTCCCTGGCCACGGCCCGCTCCGGCATGGAGCACCGCGCCGCCTTCACCGCGGCCGACCTGGACCGGGCCCGCGCCGCCCTGACCGCGCTCGCGGACGGCGCGCCGGCCCCGGGCCTCGTGCAGGACACCGCCCGCACCCGGTCCAAGCTCGCCTTCCTCTTCACAGGACAGGGCTCCCAGCGGCCGGGCATGGGGCGTGACCTGGCCGCCCGCTTCCCCGTCTTCGCCACCGCCCTCGACGAGGTCCTCGCCCACTTCGACCAGGGCCTCGAACGGCCGCTGAAGGACGTGCTGTTCGCCGCCGAGGGCACCCCCGAGGCCGCCCTGCTCGACGAGACCGGCTACGCCCAGCCCGCGCTGTTCGCGATCGAGGTGGCGCTCCACCGGCTCGCCGAGTCCCTCGGCGTCAAGCCGGACTTCGTCGCCGGGCACTCCATCGGCGAGATCGCCGCGGCGCACGTGGCCGGGGTCTTCACCCTGGCCGACGCCGCGGCCTTGGTGCTCGCCCGGGGCAGCCTCATGCAGGCGCTTCCCCGGGGCGGCGCCATGATCTCCCTGGAAGCCACCGAGGAGGAGGTGCTGCCCCTCCTGGCGGACCGGCAGGACCACGTCTCCGTCGCCGCGGTCAACGGGCCCGCCGCCGTGGTGATCGCGGGCCGGGCCGACGAAGCCGCCGCCGTGGCCGAGCACTTCGCCGGGCTGGGCCGCAAGACCAAGCGGCTGCGCGTCTCGCACGCGTTCCACTCCCCGCTGATGGAACCCATGCTGGAGGAGTTCCGTACGGTCGTCTCCCGGCTCACGCCGCAGGCGCCCGTGCTGCCGGTCGTCTCCGGCCTGACCGGCACCCTCGCCACGGTCGAGCAGCTGACGTCCGCCGACTACTGGGTGGACCACGCCCGGCACGCCGTACGGTTCGCCGACGCCCTCGCCTGGCTCGACGGCCACGGCGCCGCCACCTTCCTGGAACTGGGCCCCGACGGCGTCCTGTCCGCCATGGCCCAGACCTGCCTGGCCGCGTCCGCCACGGCCGACGGCGCCCCCGACGGCGTTCCCGCCACGCTCGCCGTACTGCGGCCGGGCCGCCCCGAGGCCGAGACGCTCACCGCCGCGCTGGCGGGCCTGCACACCCGTGGCGTGACCGTCCAGTGGGAGCGCTACTTCCAGGGCACCGGCGCCCGGCGCACGGACCTGCCCACCTACGCCTTCCAGCGCCGCCGCTACTGGCCCAGGAGCGTGCCCGGCGCGGGCGGCGACGTACGCGCCGCCGGCCTGGGCGCGGCACACCACCCACTGCTGGCGGCGGCCGTGTCGGTCGCCAACTCCGACGGCCTGCTGCTCACCGGCCGGCTGTCGCGGCGCACCCACCCCTGGCTCGCCGGTCACGCCGTGCGCGGCACGGTGCTGCTGCCGGGCACCGCCTTCCTGGAGCTGGCCGTGCGCGCCGGGGACGAGGCCGGCTGCGGCCGCGTGGAGGAACTCACCCTGGCCGCCCCGCTGGTACTGCCCGAGGAGGGCGGCGTCCAGGTGCAGGTGTGGGCCGGCAGCCCGGACGAGACCGGCCGCCGCGCCGTGAGCGTCCACTCGCGCCCCGACGGGCCGGAGGAGCTGCCGTGGACCCAGCACGCCGCCGGTACCCTCGCCGCCGGCGAGCACCGCGCGGACGTCGACGCCACCGTCTGGCCCCCCGCCGACGCACGTCCGCTGGACCTCGACGGCTTCTACGACCGCATGGCCGACACCGGTTTCGGGTACGGCCCGCTCTTCCGGGGCCTGCGCGCCGCGTGGCGCCAGGGCGACGACGTCTACGCCGAGGTGGCACTGCCGCAGGCCGACGGCACCGACGCCGCGCCCGCCACGTCGTTCGGCATCCACCCGGCCCTGCTGGACGCCGCGCTGCACGCAGCGGCCTTCGTCGACCTGGGCGAGCAGGCCCGCGGCGGCCTGCCCTTCGCGTGGCAGGACGTGACCTTGCACGCGAGCGGGGCGAGCACGGTCCGGGTGAAGCTGTCCCCGGCCGACGACGACGCCGTGGCGATCACCGTCACCGACACCGAGGGCGCCCCCGTCGCCTCCATCGGCTCACTCATCCTGCGTACCCTGCCCGACGAGCGGCTCGGCGCCGCCGACTCGCTCGTCCGCGACGCCCTGTTCGAGCTGCGCTGGACCGCACCGCGCCAGGCCGCCCAGGCGGCGCCCGCGGCGGTCGCCGTCCTCGGCCCGGACCTCTTCGGCCTGGCACAGGCCCTCGCGTCGCCGGACCGCACCGTCACGTCGCCGACCGGCCCGGACGCCGTCACGGACGCCCCGGACCTGGTCCTCGCCCCCGTCGCGGGCGCGGCCGGTGACGAAGCGGTCACCGCCGTGCACACCCGCACCGCCCACGCCCTGGAGCTGCTGCGCACCTGGCTGGCGGACGAGCGGTACGCCGCGTCCCGGCTGGTCTTCGTCACCCGTGGCGCGGTCGCCACCGACGACCGGCAGACGCCGGACCCGGTGGCCGCCGCCGTCCGGGGCCTGGTGCTGGCCGCGCAGAGCGAGCACCCCGGCCGCTTCGCGCTGCTGGACCTCGACCCCGGCACCGCAGAGCCCGCCGCCGAACCGCTGCTGCGGGCCCTGGCCCTGTCCGCGGACGAGCCGCAGACCGCCGTCCGCGGCACCGCCGTGCTCACCGCGCGGCTCGCCCGCGCCCAGGTGACGCCGAACGCCGCGGAGTGGGACCCCGAGGGCACCGTGGTCCTCACCGGGGCCACCGGCGGCCTGGGCCGCGTACTGGCCCGGCACCTGGTCGCCGAGCGCGGCGTACGGCACCTGCTGCTCGCCGGCCGCCGCGGCGCCGACGCCGACGGCGCCGCGGAACTCGTGGCCGAACTGACCGGCCTCGGCGCGCAGGTGGCCCTCACGGCATGTGACCTGGCCGACCGCGCCGCCGTCCGGCGGCTGCTGGCCGGCGTACCCGCCGAGCACCCCGTCACCGCCGTCGTGCACAGCGCCGGAGTCCTCGACGACGGCGTGATCGAATCGCTCACCCCCGAACGGATCAGCGCGGTCCTGCGCCCCAAGGCCGACGCCGTCTGGCACCTCCACGAGGCCACCCGGGACCTGGACCTGGCCGCCTTCGTCGTCTTCTCCTCCCTCTCCGGCACCGTGGGCGCGGCGGGCCAGGGCAACTACGCCGCCGCCAACGCCTTCCTCGACGCACTCGCCCAGCTGCGCCGCGCCCAGGGCCTGCCGGGGCTCTCCCTGGCCTGGGGCCCGTGGCAGCCCACCGGCGGCATGACCGGCGGCCTGACGGACGAGGACCTGGACCGGCTGGCCCGCATGGGCACGCCCGCGCTCACCGCGGAACAGGGCGTCGCGCTCTTCGACGCGGCCACCGCCACGGACGCCGCCGTCCTGCTGCCGGCCCGGCTCGACCTGCCCGTCCTGCGCGCCCAGGGCCTCCAGGGCGAGGTGCCGCCGCTGTGGCGCGGCCTGATCCGCACCCCGGCCCGCCGCGCGGTGGTCGCGGGTTCCGAGACCGCCGTCACCCTCGTACAGAAGCTCTCCCGGCTGGCGGAGGCCGACCGCCGCGAGGTGGTGCTCGACCTCGTGGCCGGCCAGGTGGCCGCCGTACTCGGCCACTCCACCACCGCCGACATCGACCCGCGGCGCCCGCTGCGCGAGCTGGGCTTCGACTCGCTGACCGCCGTGGAACTGCGCAACCGGCTCAGCGCCGCCACCGGTCTGCGCACCGCCGCGACGGTCGTCTTCGACCACCCGACCGTCGACGCCCTCGCCGCACACCTCCTCGCCGGACTCATGGGCTCCGAAGCCGCCGAGGCGGCCGGTGCCCCGCGCGCCGCCACCGACGACGACCCCATCGTCATCGTCGGCATGAGCTGCCGCTTCCCGGGCGGCGTGGCCTCCCCCGAGGACCTGTGGCGGCTGGTCAGCGAAGGCACCGACGCCATCTCGGGCCTGCCCGCCGACCGGGGCTGGGACCTGGACGCGCTCTACGACCCGGACCCGGACCGCACCGGCACCTCCTACTCCCGCTTCGGCGGATTCCTGCACACCGCCGCCGACTTCGACCCCGCCTTCTTCGGCATGAGCCCCCGCGAGGCGGTGGCCACCGACTCCCAGCAGCGGCTGCTCCTCGAAGCCTCCTGGGAGGCCGTCGAGCGGGCGGGCATCGACCCGCTGTCCCTGCGCGGCAGCCGGACCGGCGTGTTCGCGGGCGTGATGTACAACGACTACGCCACGGTGCTCGCCGGCGGGCAGTTCGAGGGCCACCAGGGCAGCGGCACCGCCGCGAGCGTCGCCTCCGGGCGCGTCTCCTACACCCTCGGGCTCGAAGGCCCCGCCGTCACCGTCGACACCGCGTGCTCGTCCTCGCTGGTCGCCATGCACTGGGCGATGCAGGCCCTGCGCGCGGGGGAGTGCTCGCTCGCGCTGGCCGGCGGTGTCACGGTCATGTCGACGCCGGGCGCCCTCATCGAGTTCTCCCGCCAGCGCGGCCTGTCCCCGGACGGCCGCTGCAAGGCGTTCTCCGACAGCGCCGACGGCGTCGGCTGGTCCGAGGGCGTGGGCGTGCTCGTCCTGGAACGCCTTTCGGACGCGCGGCGCAACGGGCACGAGATCCTGGCCGTCGTCCGCGGCTCCGCCGTCAACCAGGACGGCGCCTCCAACGGCCTGACCGCCCCCAACGGCCCCTCCCAGCAGCGGGTGATCCGGCAGGCGCTGGCCGCCGCCGGGCTCACCGCCGCGGACATCGACGCCGTGGAGGGCCACGGCACCGGCACCACCCTCGGCGACCCCATCGAGGCCCAGGCGCTGCTCGCCGCCTACGGCCAGGAGCGCGACCCGCGGAGCCCGCTGCTGCTGGGTTCCGTCAAGTCCAACATCGGCCACACCCAGGCCGCGGCCGGCGTGGCCGGCGTCATCAAGATGGTCATGGCCATGCGCCACGGTGTGCTGCCCCGCACGCTGCACGCCGACGAGCCGTCCTCGCACGTGGAGTGGGACTCCGGAGCGGTGCGCCTGCTCACCGAGGAGACGCCCTGGCCGCAGGCCGGCCGGCCGCGCCGCGCCGCCGTCTCCTCCTTCGGTTTCAGCGGTACCAACGCGCACCTCATCGTCGAGGAGCCGCGGACCGCCCCCGAACCGCGCGAAGAGCCGGCGCTCAGCCCGGCCGTCGTGCCCTGGACGCTGTCCGGCAGGAGCCGGGCGGCGCTGCGGGACCAGGCCGCCCGCCTGCGGTCCTTCCTCGACGAGCGCCCCGCCCTCGACCCGGCCGACGTCGCACTGTCCCTCGCCACCACCCGCTCGGCCTTCGACCAGCGCGCCGTCGTCACCGGCGACCGCGACGAACTGCTGCGTGCCCTCGCCAACCTGGCCGCCGACCGCCCCGACCCCGCGCTCACCGAAGGCGAGACCGGCGGTGCGGGCAGACTGGCCGTGCTCTTCTCCGGGCAGGGCAGCCAGCGCCCCGGAGCGGGCCGCGAACTTGCCGCCCGCTTCCCCGCGTTCGACGAGGCCCTGGACGAGGTGACCGCTGCCCTCGACCCGCACCTGGACCGCCCCCTCAAGGACATCCTGTTCGCCCCGGAGGGCAGCCCCGAAGCGGAGCTGCTGGACCGCACCGAGTGGACCCAGCCCGCCCTGTTCGCCTTCCAGGTCGCACTCCACCGGCTGCTGCGCACCTGGGGGATACGCCCCGCCGTCGTCCTGGGCCACTCCGTCGGCGAGATCGCCGCCGCGCACGTGGCGGGCGTCCTCACCCTGCCCGACGCGGCCCGCCTGGCCGCCGCGCGGGGACGGCTGATGCAGGCGCTGCCCGCCGGCGGCGCGATGATCTCGCTGGAGGCCACCGAGGACGAGGCCGCGCCGCTGCTCGCCGGGCGCGAGCACGAGGTGTCGCTCGCCGCCGTCAACGGGTCGCGCGCCGTCGTCGTCGCCGGGGACGAGGCCGCCGCCGAGGAGATCGCCGCCCACTTCGCCGCCCAGGGCCGCAAGACCAAGCGCCTGAAAGTCAGCCACGCCTTCCACTCGCCGCACATGGAGCCCGTGCTCGACGGCCTGCGCGAGGTCGCCGCGCAGCTCACGTACGGAGCGCCGGAGGTGACCGTCATCTCCGGGCTGACCGGACGGCCCGTCACCGAGGACGAACTGAGCTCCCCGGACTACTGGGCGGCGCACGCGCGCGGCACCGTCCGCTTCGCCGACACCGTGCGTGCCGCGCACGACTGCGGCGCCGGCACCTTCCTCGAACTCGGCCCCGACAGCACGCTCTCCGCCCCTGCCCAGGACGCCCTGGGCGACGAAGCGGACGCCGACTTCCTCCCGTTGCTGCGCGCCGGGCGCGGCGAGGAGCGCTGTGCGGCCGCCGCACTGGCCCGCCTGCACGTACGCGGTACGGCCGTCGACTGGGCCGCGTACCTCGACGGCACCGGAGCGCGTACGGTCGCCCTGCCCACCTACGCCTTCCAGCACGAGCGCTACTGGCCCGAGCCGGCCCCGGCCCGCCTCGCGCAGGGCGTCCCCGACCCCGCCGACGCCGAACTGTGGAGCTCCGTCGAACGCGGCGACGCCGCGCAACTCGCCGCTCTCCTGGGGCTGCGAGACGAACAGCACGCCTCCCTGTACGCGCTGCTGCCCGCGCTGTCGTCCTGGCGCCAGCAGCGGCACGAGAAGGCCCTGCTGGACTCCACCCGCTACCGCGTCGCCTGGCGGCCCGTACGGGCGTCCGCCGCGCCCGTCCTCGACGGCACCTGGCTGCTCGTCACCGCCGACGGCATCGACGGCGACGAGATCCTGGACGCGCTGCGCGGCCACGGCGCCCAGTTCGAGACGCTCGTCCTGGACGCGGCCTGCCGCGACCGCGCCGGGATCGCCGCCCGGCTCGACGCCGTACGCACGGAAGAACGCGCCTTCTCCGGCATCCTGTCCCTGCTCCCGCTCGCCGACCGGCCCGGCGCCGAACCGCCGGCCGGGCTCGCGCTCAGCATCGTGCTGACCCAGGCGCTCACCGACACCCCGCTCGACGCCCCCCTGTGGACCCTGACCCGCGGCGCGGTCACCACCGGCCCGGACGACCCGCTCACCAACCCCCTCCAGGCAGCGGTCTGGGGGCTGGGCCGCGTCGCCGCCCTGGAGCACCCGCAGCTGTGGAGCGGCCTGATCGACCTGCCGGCCGCCCTGGACGCCCCCGCCACCCAGCATCTCGTCAGTACGCTGGCCGCACAGGGCGGCGAGGACCAGCTCGCGATCCGCGCCACCGGAACGCTCGGCCGGCGCCTGGTGCGCCACCCGCAGGCCGAACTGCCCCCGGCCGACGCGTTCACCGCGCGCGGCACGGTCCTCGTCACGGGCGGCACCGGAGCCCTCGGTGCCGAGACCGCGCGCTGGCTCGCCCGCAGCGGTGCCGAGCACCTCCTCCTCACCAGCCGCCGCGGCCCGGACGCCCCCGGAGCCGCCGAACTGGCCGCGGAGATCGAGGACCTGGGCGCCGAAGTCACCATCGCGGCCTGCGACACCGCCGACCGCGCCGCGCTCGCCGCGCTCCTGGCCTCCGTACCGGCGGAGCACCCGCTGACCGGCGTCGTGCACGCGGCCGGCGTCGGCCAGAACGCCGCCTTCGCCGAGACCTCCCTGGACGACGCCGCCGCGGCGATGGCCGCCAAGCTGCTCGGCGCGGCCCACCTCGACAGCCTCCTCGACGGCCACGACCTGGACTTCTTCGTCCTCGTCTCGTCGATCGCCGGAGTGTGGGGCAGCGCCGGGCAGAGCGCCTACGGCGCCGCCAACGCCTACCTCGACGCCCTCGCCGAGCACCGGGCGGCCCGCGGCCTGCCCGCCACCTCCGTCGCCTGGGGCCCCTGGGCCGAGGCCGGCATGGCCACCCACGAGGCCGTCACCGACGAGCTGCACAAGCGCGGCCTGCGCTTCCTCGCGCCCACGGCCGCCCTCACCGAACTGCGCCGCGCCGTCGTCCACCAGGACGTCACCGTCACGGTCGCCGACATCGACTGGGAGCGCTATCACCCCGTCTTCACCTCCACCCGCCGCAGCGCCCTCTTCGACGAACTCGCCGAGGTCCGGGCACTGGCACACGCCGAGAACGACATCCGCGGCGCCGTCCCGGAGTTCGCCGCCCGCCTCGCCGGCCTGGACCAGGACGAGCAGGAACGGCTGCTGGCCGACCTGGTGCGCGCCGAGGCGGCCGTCGCCCTCGGCCACGACTCCGCGGACGCCGTCGCGGAGCGGCGGGCCTTCCGCGACGCCGGCTTCGACTCGCTGACCGCCGTCGAACTGCGCAAGCGGCTGGCCACCCTGACCGGCCTGAACCTGCCCGCCACCCTCGTCTTCGACTACCCGACGCCCGCCGTCCTCGCCCGCCACCTGCGCGAGGAACTCCTCGGCACCGGCGGCTCCCAGGCCGCCCCGGCGGCCGCGGCGGCGGGCGGCTTCGACGAGCCCATCGCCATCGTCGGTATGAGCTGCCGCTTCCCCGGCGGCGTCCGCTCCCCGCGGCAGTTCTGGGAGCTGATCTCCGAAGGCGTCGACGCGATCACCGACTTCCCCGTCAACCGCGGCTGGGACACCGGCCTGCACCACCCCGACCCGGACCACCCCGGCACGACGTACTCCAGCCAGGGCGGCTTCCTGCACGACGCGGGGGAGTTCGACGCCACCTTCTTCGGCATCTCGCCCCGCGAGGCGCTGTCGATGGACCCCCAGCAGCGGCTGCTGCTGGAGACGACCTGGGAGGCGTTCGAGCACGCCGGGATCGATCCCACCACCGTCCACGGCAGTGCGACCGGTACGTTCATCGGCTCCACCTACCAGGAGTACGGACTCGGCGTCGAGGACGGCTCCGCGGGCCACCTGGTGACCGGCACCAGCCCCAGCGTCCTCTCCGGGCGCCTGGCCTACCTCTTCGGCCTCGAAGGACCGGCGGTCACCGTCGACACCGCCTGCTCGTCCTCCCTGGTCGCCCTGCACCTTGCCTGCCAGTCGCTGCGCAACGGCGAAAGCTCCCTGGCGCTGGCCGGCGGCGCGACCGTGATGACCAACCCCAACCCGTTCGTCGCCTTCAGCCGGCAGCGGGCCCTGGCCGGCGACGGCCGCTGCAAGGCGTTCGCCGACGGCGCCGACGGCATGACCCTCGCCGAGGGCGTCGGAGTCCTCGTCCTGGAACGCCTCTCGGACGCAGAGCGCAACGGGCACGACATCCTCGCCGTCGTCCGCGGCTCGGCCATCAACCAGGACGGCGCCTCCAACGGCCTGTCCGCCCCCAACGGCCCCGCCCAGCAGCGCGTCATCCGCCAGGCCCTGGCCAACTCCGGGCTGGCCCCGGCGGACATCGACGCCGTCGAGGCCCACGGGACCGGCACCGCCCTGGGCGACCCCATCGAGGCGCAGGCCCTGCTGGCCACCTACGGCCAGGACCGCGACGCCGCGCACCCGCTGCTGCTCGGCTCCGTCAAGACCAACATCGGCCACACCCAGTCGGCGGCCGGCGTCGCGGGCGTCATCAAGATGGTGCTGGCCCTGCGCCAGGGGGAGCTGCCGCGCACCCTGCACGCCGGCACCCCCTCCAGCCACATCGACTGGACACCCGGCACCCTGGCCCTGCTGAACGAGCCCGCCGACTGGCCCGGGGGCGAGCGCCCGCGCCGCTGTGCGGTCTCCTCCTTCGGCATCAGCGGGACCAACGCCCACACCATCCTCGAAGAGGCCCCCCGGCCGCGCGAGACGGCCGCCGAGCCGCCGGTTCCCCCGGCCGGTGACGCCGTCCCCTGGGTGCTGTCCGCCCGTACCCCGGGCGCGCTGCGCGCCCAGGCCGCCAACCTCGCCGCCCACCTCGACGGCGACCAGGCACCCGGCGCGCTGGACGTCGCCCACAGCCTGGTGGCCTCGCGCACGCTCTTCGACCACCGCGCCGTCGTCGTCGGCACCGACGACCAGGCCCGGCGCACGGCTCTCGACGCCCTCGCCACCGGCGGTTCCGCCCCCGGCGTCGTCCAGGGCACGGCCGACACCGACGGCAAGACCGTCTTCGTCTTCCCCGGCCAGGGCTCCCAGTGGGCCGGCATGGGCGCACGGCTCCTGGAGGAGTCCCCGGTCTTCGCCGAGCGCCTGACCGAATGCGCCACCGCCCTCGCGGAGTTCACCGACTGGTCGCTGCTCGACGTACTGCGCCAGGCCGACGGCGCGCCGACCCTGGACCGCGTCGACGTGGTCCAGCCCGCCTCCTTCGCCGTCATGGTCTCCCTGGCCGCGCTGTGGTCCGCGCACGGCATCACCCCCGACGCCGTGGTCGGCCACTCGCAGGGCGAGATCGCCGCGGCGGCCGTCTCCGGGGCGCTCTCCCTGGAGGACGCGGCCCGCGTCGTCGCGCTGCGCAGCCAGGCCATCGCCCGCGGGCTGGCCGGCTCCGGCGGCATGATGTCGGTGCCGCTGCCCGCGACCGAAGTCGAACAGCGGCTCGCCGCATACGAGGGACTGTCGATCGCCGCCGTCAACGGCCCCCGCTCCACCGTCGTCTCGGGCGCCACCGCGCCGCTGGACGCCCTCCAGGCCGAGCTGGTCGGCGCGGACATCCGCGCCCGGCGCATCGCCGTGGACTACGCCTCGCACTCCGCGCAGGTCGAGAGGGTGCGCGACGAACTGCACACCGTCCTCGCGCCGGTACGCCCGCGCCCGGCGCAGGTGCCCTTCTTCTCCACCGTCACCGGTGACTGGCTGGACACCACCGGCATGGACGCCGACTACTGGTACACCAACCTGCGGCAGACCGTCCGCTTCCAGCCCGCCATCGGCGAACTCCTCGGCCAGGGGCACCGCTTCTTCATCGAGGTCAGCTCGCACCCCGTGCTGTCCATGGGCATCCAGGCGACCGCCGAGGAAGCCGGCGGCCCGGCCGCGGTGCTCGGCACGCTCCGGCGGGACGCGGGCGGCACCGACCGCTTCCTGACCTCCCTCGCCGAAGCCTTCGTACGGGGCGCGAGCGCCGACTGGGCCGGTGTCCTCGCCGGTACCGGCGCGCGCCGCGTGCCGCTGCCCACGTACGCCTTCCAGCGTGAACACCTGTGGGCGATCCCCGAACGGACCGGGGCCAAGGCCGAAACGGACCCCGCGGAGGCGGAGTTCTGGACGGCGGTCGAGCAGGAGGACGTCGATGCCCTCGCCTCCAGCCTGCACCTCGACCAGGCCGCCCTGGCCCCGGTCCTCCCCGCCCTCTCGGACTGGCGCAAGCGCCGCCGCGACCTGTCCACCGTGGACTCCTGGCGCTACCGCGCCACCTGGAAGCCGCTCACCAGCCTGCCCACGGCGGCCCTGACGGGCACCTGGCTCGTCGTCGCCCCCGAAGGGACCGACACCGACACCCTCACCGGCATCCTCGCCGCCCACGGCGCCGAGACACGCACCCTCGTCCTGGACGACGCCTGCGCCGACCGCGCGGCCCTGACCGCACGGCTGGCCGAACTCGGCGACGTCCCGGACCTCACCGGCGTGGTGTCCCTGCTGGCCGGAGCCGAGGGGCACAGCGCGACGCACCCGGCACTCACCCGCGGGCTCGCCCTGACCCTCGCGCTCGTCCAGGCCCTCGGCGACGCCGGAACCGACGCACCCCTGTGGTGCCTGACCCGGGGAGCCGTCTCCACCGGCCGCGCGGACCGGCTGATCCACCCCGACCAGGCCCAGGTCCTGGGCCTCGGCTGGACCGCCGCCCTCGAACACCCGCAGCGCTGGGGCGGCCTGGTCGACCTGCCCGGGCAGCTCGACCAGCGGGCCGGTGAGCGCCTGGCCGCCGTCCTGACCGGCCGCACCGGCGAGGACCAGCTCGCCCTGCGCCCCTCCGGCGTCCTCGCCCGTCGCGTCGTCCGCGCCGCTCCCGCGGACCCGGCGCCGGCGAACCCGTGGACGCCGCGGGGCACCATCCTCGTCACGGGCGGCACCGGCACACTCGCCCCGCACCTGGCCCGCTGGCTCGCCCGGCAGGGCGCCGAACACGTCGTGCTCACCAGCCGCCGCGGCCCGGCGGCACCCGGCGCCGACGACATGGTCCGGGAACTGGCCGAGCTGGGCTGCGAGGCCGGTGTCGTCGCCTGCGACCTGACCGACCGCGACGCGGTCGCCGGGATGCTCGCCGCGCTGGAGGCCGAGGGCCGCACCGTACGCACCGTCGTGCACACCGCCGTCACCATCGAGCTGGAGACCCTGGAGGAGACGACCCCGGACGCCTTCGCGAGGGTCATCGACGCCAAGGTCACCGGCGCCCGGCACCTGGACGAACTCCTCGGCGACGACCTCGACGCCTTCGTGCTGTACTCCTCCACCGCCGGCATGTGGGGGAGCGGCGCGCACGCCGCCTACGTCGCCGGCAACGCCCACCTCAACGCCCTGGCCGAACAGCGCCGCGCCCGCGGCGCCCGGGCCACCGCCGTCTCCTGGGGCATCTGGGCCGACGACCTCAAGCTCGGCCGCGTCGACCCCGGCCAGATCCGCCGCAGCGGACTGGTCTTCATGGACCCCCAGCTGGCCCTCACCGGCCTGCGCCAGGCCCTCGACGACGACGAGACGGTGCTGGCCGTCGCGGACGTGGACTGGGAGCGCTACCACCCCGTCTTCACCGCCGCACGGCCCACCCGGCTCTTCGAGGACCTGCCCGAGGTCCAGCGGCTCGCGGAGGACACCGGCCACGACGCGGACTCCGGCAGCGAGTTCGCCACCCGGCTCCGCGGGCTGGCCCCCGTCGAGCAGGACCGCCTCCTGCTGGACCTGGTACGGACCGAAGCGGCCACCGCGCTCGGCCACGCCTCGCCCGACGTGCTGTCCGGACAACGCGCCTTCCGCGATGTGGGCTTCGACTCGCTGACCGCCGTCGACCTGCGCAACCGGATCGCCGCCGTGACCGGGCTCGCCCTGCCGAGCACCATGGTCTTCGACCATCCCAACCCGCTCGCCCTCGTCGCCTTCCTGCGCGAGTCCCTCGCCGGGTCCGCCACCGACACCACCCTCACCACCACGAACGCCGCCGCCGACGACGAGCCCATCGCCATCATCGGCATGAGCTGCCGCTACCCCGGCGGTGTCGGCTCACCGGAGGACCTGTGGCGGCTGGTCACCGAGGGCGGCGACGCCATCGGCGAGTTTCCCGCCGACCGCGGCTGGGACACCGAGGGCCTCTACGACCCCGACCCCGACCGGGCCGGCCACACCTACTCGACCCGGGGCGGCTTCCTCCACGACGCCGCCGACTTCGACGCCGCCTTCTTCGGCATCTCGCCCCGCGAAGCCCTGGCCATGGACCCGCAGCAGCGCCTGCTGCTGGAGACCTCCTGGGAGGCCATGGAGCGAGCCGGCATCGACCCCGCCACCCTGCGCGGCAGCAGCACCGGCACGTTCATCGGCGCCAGCTACCAGGACTACGGAGCGTCCGGCGCAAGCCCGGAAGGCGCCGAGGGACACCTGATCACCGGCACCATCTCCAGCGTCCTGTCCGGCCGGCTCTCCTACACCTACGGCTTCGAGGGCCCGGCCGTCTCCCTCGACACCGCCTGCTCCTCCTCCCTGGTCGCCCTGCACCTGGCCTGCCAGTCGCTGCGCAACGGCGAGAGCTCCCTGGCCCTCGCGGGCGGCGTCAGCATCATGTCCACACCCGCCGCGTTCGTCGGCTTCAGCCGGCAGCGCGCGATGGCGGCCGACGGCCGCTGCAAGGCGTACTCCGACCAGGCCGACGGCATGAGCCTGGCCGAAGGCGTCGGCCTCGTCCTCGTCGAGCGGCTCTCCGACGCCCGCCGCAACGGACACCGGGTGCTGGCCGTCATCCGCGGCTCCGCCGTCAACCAGGACGGCGCCTCCAACGGCCTGACCGCGCCCAACGGCCCCTCCCAGCAGCGGGTCATCCGCCAGGCCCTGGCCAACGCCAAGGTGGACGCCGACGGCGTGGACGTCATCGACGGACACGGCACCGGCACCGCCCTCGGCGACCCCATCGAGGCACAGGCCCTGCTCGCCACCTACGGCCGGGACCGCGACCCCGCGCACCCGCTGCTGCTGGGCTCGGTCAAGTCCAACATCGGCCACACCCAGATGGCGTCCGGCGTGGCCAGCGTCATCAAGATGGTCATGGCCCTGGGCCACGCCACCGTGCCGCAGAGCCTGCACATCGACCGGCCCTCCTCGCACGTCGACTGGAGCTCCGGCGCCATCCGCCTGCTCACCGAGCCGCTGCCCTGGCCGGGCACCGGACACCCGCGCCGCGCGGGCGTCTCCTCCTTCGGACTCAGCGGCACCAACGTCCACACCATCCTCGAACAGGCCCCGGAGGAGCCGGCCGTGGACACCGCCGAGACGGCGCCGGCCCGCCCGGCCGACCCCGCGCCCGTGCCCCTGACCCTGTCCGGACACTCCGAAGCGGCGCTGCGCGCCCAGGCCGGACGGCTCCTGTCCCACCTCGCCGACCACCCCGGACTGCCGCTCACCGACCTCGCGTTCTCCCTCGCCACCTCCCGGGCCGCCCTGGAGCACCGCGCGGCCGTCGTCACCGACGACCCGGGCGCCCTCGTCCGCGCCCTGACCGCGCTGCGCGACGGGGAAGCCGACGGCGGGCTGCTCACCGGCCGCCCGGACCGCGGCGGGCTGGCCTTCCTCTTCACCGGCCAGGGCAGCCAGCGCCCCGGAATGGGCCGCGAGCTCTACGACCGGTACCCGGTCTACGCCGAGGCCCTGGACGCCGTACTGGCCCGCTTCGACCTCGAACTCGACCGGCCGCTGCGGGACGTCCTCTTCGCCGGGCCGGACACCCCCGAGGCCGCGCTGCAGGACGACACCGGCTACACCCAGCCCGCCCTCTTCGCCTTCGAAGTGGCCCTGTTCCGCCTCGCCGAGTCCTGGGGCCTGCGCCCCGACTACGTCGCCGGCCACTCCATCGGCGAGTTCGCCGCCGCGCACGCCGCCGGAGTCCTCTCCCTGGAGGACGCCTGCACCCTCGTCGCGGCCCGTGGCCGCCTGATGGCGGCCCTGCCCGCGGGCGGCGCCATGGCCTCCGTCGAGGCCACCGAGGAGGAAGCGGCTCCCGTGCTCGCCCCGTACGAGGGACGGGCCGCGGTCGCCGCCGTCAACACACCGGATTCCCTGGTCGTCTCCGGCGACGAGGACGCGGTGCTCGCCGTGGCGGCCCACTTCCAGGAGCTCGGCCGCCGGACCAAGCGGCTGCGCGTCAGCCATGCCTTCCACTCGCCGCACATGGACCCGATGCTGGCGGACTTCGCCCGCGCCGTCGGCTCCGTCACCTGCCACGCCCCCGCCGTGCCGCTGGTGTCCACCGTCACCGGCGCGCTCCTCACACACGAGGAACTGGCCACGCCGGAGTACTGGACCGGACAGGTCCGCGGCACCGTCCGCTTCGCCGACGCCGTACGGCACCTCACCGAGCACGGCGTGACGACCTTCTTCGAGCTGGGACCGGACGCCGTGCTCAGCGGCGCGGTACGCGGGGGCACCGGCGAGCAGGACCGGGTCACCGCCGTACCGGCCCTGCGCCGCGACCGGCCGGAGGCCCCGGCGCTGACCACGGCGCTGGCCCGGCTCCACCTCCATGGGGCACGCGTCGACTGGGACGCGGTGTTCGCGGACAGCGGCGCCCGCCGGACCGACCTGCCCACCTACCCCTTCCAGCGCGAGCGCTACTGGCCCGAGGCGGCAGCCGCGACTGCCGTGGCCGCGGACCCCGCCGATGCGGCGGACGAAGAGTTCTGGTCGGCCGTGGAGCGCGCGGACCTGGAGTCCCTGGGCTCCTCGCTCGACCTGGACGACGACACGCTCACCGCCGTCGTGCCCGCCCTCTCCGCCTGGCGGCGCAGGAGCCGTGACCGCTCCACCGTGGACGGCTGGCGCTACCGCACCACCTGGAAGCCCCTCACCGGAACGGCCGCCGACGGCCGCCCGGCCGGGACCTGGCTGGTGCTCGCACCGGCCGAGGGCGACCGCGCCTGGCTCGACCAGGTCACCGGCGCCCTGGGCACCGATTCCGTACGCATCGACGTCACCGCCCCGCAGCGCCGGGAACTGGCCGAGCGGCTGAGTCAACTGGATTCTGAGCACGGCGAGTTCGCGGGCGTCCTGTCCCTGCTGGCGACAGCGGGCGAAGGTGCTGAGGACGCCATGGCCACCGGCCTGCTGCTGACGGCAACCGCCGTCCAGGCCCTGGGCGACGCCGGCGTCGAAGCTCCGCTGTGGTGCGTGACGCGCACCGCCGTGGCCGTGGACCGCGCCGAACACCCGGCCCGGCCCGCCCAGGCCGCCGTCTGGGGCCTGGGCAGAGTGGCCGCCCTGGAACACCCGCAGCGCTGGGGCGGCCTCGTCGACCTTCCCGACGAACTCGACGGCACCACCCTGCGCCGCCTGGCCGCCGTCCTCGCCGACAGCGGCGGCGAGGACCAGCTCGCCGTACGCACCGCCGCGGCCTTCGCCCGCCGCCTGGCCCACCACCGGGCCACACCGGCCACCGGGACGGAAACGTTCCGTCCCACCGGCACCGTGCTCGTCACCGGCGGCACCGGCGCGCTCGGCGGCCACGTCGCCCGCTGGCTCGCCGATGCGGGCGCCCAGCACCTGCTGCTGGTCAGCCGCCGCGGCGCCGACGCCCCCGGCGCCGGTGACCTGGCCGCGGAGATCGAGGAGCGGGGAGCCCGGGTCACCGTCGCGGCCTGCGACACGGCCGACCGCGACGCGCTCGCCGCCGTACTGGCCTCGGTCCCCGACGAGCACCCGCTCACCGCGGTGTTCCACACCGCCGGCACCGTCGACGACGGCACCCTGGACACGCTCACCCCCGAACAGTTCACCTCCGTCCTGCGCGCCAAGGCCACCGCCACCCGCAACCTGCACGAGCAGACCCGCGACCGGGACCTGACCGCCTTCGTGCTCTTCTCCTCCGTCGCCGGCACCCTCGGCGCACCCGGCCAGGGCAACTACGCCGCCGCCAACGCCTACCTCGACGCCTTCGCCGAACACCGCCGCGCACACGGCCTGCCCGCGACCTCGGTCGCCTGGGGCCCCTGGGCCGAGACCGGCATGGCGGCCGACGGCACCGGCATCCAGGACCGCGTCCGCCGCGGCGGCTTCACCCCCATGCCGCCCCGGCTCGCCCTCACCGCCCTGCGCCGGGCGATCGAGCACGACACCACGACGCCGGTCCTCGCGGACATCGACTGGCAGCGCTACGCGGAGGTGTTCACCGCCCTGCGCCCCAGCCCGCTCGTCGGCGACCTGCCCGAACTGCGCCGGGCCGCGCCCACCGCCGGGACGGAGGCCGCCCTGCGGGAACCGGCCCTGCGCCGGCGGCTCGCCGGCCTCTCCCCGGCCGCGCGCCCGCGCTTCGTCCTGGACCTGGTACGCACCCAGGTCGCCGCGGTCCTCGGGCACACCGGCACCTCGAACGTCGGCGCCGACCGCGCCTTCAGCGACCTCGGTTTCGACTCGCTGACCACCGTCGAACTGCGCAACACCCTCACGGCCACCACCGGCCTGAAACTGCCCTCGACCCTCGTCTACGACTACCCGACCCCGACCGCCCTCGCCGACTTCCTGCTCGCCGAACTCCAGGGCACCCTGCCCGCGCCCGGCACCCCGGCCCCCGCCGGCCGGGCGGCGGACGACGACCCCATCGCCATCGTCGGCCTGAACTGCCGCTTCCCCGGCGGCGTACGGTCCCCCGAGGATCTCTGGCAGCTGCTCAGCCGCGGCGAGGACGCCATCTCCGGCTTCCCCGCCGACCGCGGCTGGGACCTGGACGCCCTCGCCCAGGGCGCCTCCGCCACCCTCGAAGGCGGCTTCCTCGACGGCGTCGGCCTCTTCGACGCCGCCTTCTTCGGCATCTCGCCGCGCGAGGCCCTGGCGATGGACCCGCAGCAGCGGCTCCTGCTGGAGACCTCCTGGGAGGCGTTCGAGCGCGCCGGAATCGACGCGACCACCCTGCGCGGCAGCCGTACCGGCGTCTTCGTCGGCACCAACGGCCAGGACTACGCCACGCTGCTGCGCCGGGGCACCGGCACCACCGACGTACGCGGCCACGTCGCCACCGGCAACACCGCCAGCGTCATGTCGGGACGCCTCTCCTACGCCTTCGGCCTGGAGGGCCCGGCCGTCACCGTCGACACCGCCTGCTCCTCCGCGCTGGTCGCCCTGCACATGGCCGCGAACGCCCTGCGCAGCGGCGAGTGCACCCTCGCCCTGGCCGGCGGTGTCTCGGTGATGTCCAGCCCCGACTCCTTCACCGAGTTCACGGTCCAGGGCGGGCTGGCCCCCGACGGCCGCTGCAAGCCCTTCGCCGACGCGGCCGACGGCACCAGCTGGTCCGAAGGCGTGGGCGTCCTCGTCCTGGAACGGCTCTCCGACGCCCGCCGCAACGGCCACGACGTCTGGGGCATCGTGCGCGGCACGGCCGTCAACCAGGACGGCGCCTCCAACGGGCTGACCGCGCCCAGCGGACGTGCCCAGCAGCGCGCGATCCGCCAGGCCCTGGCCGACGCCGGCCTCACGCCCGCCGACGTCGACGTCGTCGAGGCCCACGGCACCGGCACCACCCTCGGCGACCCCATCGAGGCACACGCCCTCATGGCCGCCTACGGGCCGGACCGGCAGCGCCCGCTGCTGCTCGGCGCCGTCAAGTCGAACCTGGGCCACACCCAGGCCGCCGCCGGCGTCGCCGGCACCATCAAGGTGCTCCTCGCGATGCGCCACGGCGTCCTGCCCAGGACGCTGCACGTCGAGGCACCGTCCTCGCACGTCGACTGGACGGACGGCACGGTCTCGCTCATCACCGAGCGGCAGGAGTGGCCCGAGACCGGGCACGCCCGCCGGGCCGGCGTCTCCGCCTTCGGCGTCAGCGGCACCAACGCGCACGTCATCATCGAGCAGGCGCCGGACGCCGAGGAGCCCGCGGCGGACGGGCCCGCCACGCCCACCGTGGTGCCGGACCTGGTGCCCTGGCCGGTGTCGGGCGCGTCCGAGGCCGCGCTGGCGGCACAGATCGAGCAGATCTCGTCGTTGACCGGCCTCGCACCGGTCGACGTGGGCCACACCCTGGCCACCGGCCGGGCGGCATTCGCCCACCGCGCGGTCCTCGCGGCCGACGGAGCGGGCGTACGGGAACTCGCCCGCGGCGTCGCCCGGGAGACCGACGGGAAGCTGGCGCTGCTGTTCTCGGGTCAGGGTGCGCAGCGGGCCGGGATGGGCCGGGAGCTGTACGGTCGGTTCCCGGTGTTCGCCGAGGCGCTGGACGAGGTGCTGGCGCACTTCGACGGCGGTCTGCGGGATGTGATCTTCGGCGACGCGGAGGGCCTGGACGAGACAGGGCACACCCAGCCCGCGCTGTTCGCGGTCGAGGTGGCGCTGTTCCGGCTGGCCGAGTCCCTGGGCATCCGCCCGGACTTCGTGGCCGGTCACTCGATCGGCGAGATCGCCGCCGCGCATGTGGCCGGGGTGTTCTCGCTGGCGGACGCGTGTGCGCTGGTGGCGGCCCGTGCGCGGTTGATGCAGGCGCTGCCGGCGGGCGGCGCGATGGTGGCCGTCCAGGCCACCGAGAGCGAGGTCGGGCCACGGCTGGTCGACGGGGTGTCGATCGCGGCGCTCAACGGCCCGGAGTCGGTGGTGGTCTCCGGCGCGGAGGACGACGTCCTGCGGATCGCGGCGGAGTTCGCCGGCCAGGGCCGCAAGACCCGGCGCCTGCCGGTGAGCCATGCCTTCCACTCGCCGCTGATGGACCCGATGCTGGCCGACTTCCGGCAGGTGGCCGAGGGCCTGGCCTACGCGGCTCCCCGTATCCCGCTCGTGTCCAACGTGACGGGCGAACTCGCCACCGGGGAACTGGTCTGCACGCCCGGGTACTGGGTGCGGCACGTACGGGACACCGTGCGGTTCGCCGACGGTGTCCGAGCGCTGGAGGCCGAGGGCGCGTCGGTCTTCCTGGAGGTCGGCCCGGACGGCGTGCTGACGGCGATGGCCCAGCATTGCCTGGACGAGGCGGCCGTGGCCGTCCCGGCCCTCCGTAAGGACCGGCCCGAAGAGACCGCCCTGCTCACCGCACTGGCGCAGCTTCACGTCACCGGTGTCGGCATCGACTGGTCCGGGATCTTCGCCGGTACGGGCGCGCGCCGGGCGGACCTGCCCACGTACCCCTTCCAGCAGGAGTGGTTCTGGCCGGAGACCGCGCCCGCGGCAAGCTCGCCGGACGGTCCGCAGGCCCCGGTGGACGCCGAGTTCTGGGACGCGGTGGAGCGTGCCGACCTGGCGTCGCTCTCCGCCGACCTCGATCTGGACGACTCCGCGCTGGGCGCCCTCGTACCCGCCCTGTCCGCCTGGCGCCGCAAGCGCGTCGAGCGCTCGACCGTGGACGGCTGGCGCTACCAGGTGACGTGGAAGCCGCTCACCGGCACCTCGGCGAGCACGCTCTCCGGGCCGTGGCTGGCGCTCGTGCCGGCGGGCGGCGCCGACGATGAGTGGTCCGCCGCCGTGGTCGCGGCCCTCGGCGACGACGCCGTGCGCGTCGAGGCCGACCCGGCCGACACGCCCGCGCTGACCGCTCGACTGACCGAACTCGCCGCTCAGGGAAGCGAGTTCGCGGGCGTCGTCTCGCTGCTGGCCACCCGGGCCGCCGAAGGTGTCGCTCCTGCCGGGGCGATCTGGCCGGACGAGGCGGTGCGGGTACTGACCGACGCCGGTATCGGCGCCCGCCTCTGGTACGTGACCCGGGGCGCGGTGGCGGTGGGCCGCTCGGAGACGGACGTGGACCTCGCCCAGGCGACGGTGTGGGGAGCGGGCCGGGTCGCGGCCCTGGACCACCCGGACCGCTGGGGCGGCCTCGTCGACATCGCGGACGTACTCGACCGGCGCTCGACCGACCGGTTCCGCGCCGTGCTGTCCGGGACGGGCGGCGAGGACCAGGTGGCGCTGCGGCCCTCGGGCCTCTTCGGGCGCCGGCTGGTGCGCGCCACGACCGGCACCCCGCCGGCCCCGTGGCAGCCGTCCGGCACGGTCCTGGTCACCGGCGCCGCGTCCGGCACCGGCGGGCCCTGGGCCCGTTGGCTCGCCGGGCAGGGCGTCCGGCACATCCTGCTGGCCGGGCCCGACGCGCCCGCGGCGGACGGGCTGCGTGCCGAGCTCGACGGACTGGGCGCGGAGCTGACGCAGGTCACCTGCGACCCGGCCGACGGTGAGGCGCTGCTGACCGCCCTCGCCGGGCTCCCGGACGCGGCACCGCTGACCGCCGTGGTCCATGCCGACACGGAAGCGCTGTCCGGCGACGGCGAGCCGGGTGACGCGCTGGCCACGCTGCACACGGCCGTGGAGAACCTGGCGGCCGTGGCCGAAGCCGCGGCCGGAGAGCGGCCCCTGGACGCGTTCGTCCTGTGCTCCTCGATCGCCGGGACCTGGGGTGCCGGTGGCCGGGGAGCGGAGGCGGCGGCCGGAGCCCTGCTGGACGCCCTGGCCCGGCGGTACCGTGCACGCGGACTGCCCGCCCTGTCCGTCGCCTGGGGCGCCTGGGCGGACACCGCCGACGACAGTCTGGCCGCGCATCTGCGGGTCAACGGCCTGCCCGTGATGGACGCCGGCCGGGCCCTGTCCGCGCTCTCCCGCTCCGGCGGCGCCGACGCGGCCTCGGTGACGGTCGCCGACGTACGGTGGGACCGGTTCGCGCCGGCCTTCACCCGTAACCGGCGCGCCGCCCTGTTCACCGATCTGCCGGAGGCCCGGGCGGCGCTCGCGGAACCCACGGGCGCCGAGCAGGGTGCCGCGACCGGGCTCCGGGCCCGGCTCGCCGGCCGCCCGGCCGCGGAGCGGACCGAGGCGCTGCTGAACCTGATCCGGGGCGAGGTGGCCACGGTGCTCGGCTTCGCCGACGCCGACGCCGTCCCGTCCGGACCGGCCTTCAAGGACCTCGGCTTCGACTCGCTGACCGCCGTCGACCTGCGCAACCAGCTCGCCACGGCGACCGGTCTCTCGCTGCCCGCCACCCTCGTCTTCGACTATCCGACGGCGGAGGCACTGGCCGGGCACCTGCGGACCGAACTCTTCGGCGAGGACGGCGACGAGCGGCCCGCCGCAGCGGTACGGACGCGGGGCGCGGCCGACGACCCGGTCGTCATCGTCGGTATGAGCTGCCGCTTCCCGGGCGGGGTCCGCTCGCCCGAGGACCTGTGGGAGCTGGCCCTGGGCGAGGTGGACGCCATCGGCGGCTTCCCCGTGGACCGGGGCTGGGACCTGGACCGGCTGCTGCACGGCGACCGGGACGGCCGCGGCCGCACCGCCGTCCGCGAGGGCGGGTTCCTCTACGACGTGGCCGACTTCGACCCCGGCTTCTTCGGGATCTCGCCGCGCGAGGCCATGGTGATGGACCCGCAGCAGCGCATCCTGCTGGAAGCCGCCTGGGAGGCGCTGGAGCGCACCGGCATCGACCCGGCCGGGCTGCGCGGCGGTGACACGGGCGTGTTCATCGGCGGCGGCTCGGGCGACTACCGGCCCGAGGCGGGCCAGCTGGGCCACGCGCAGACCGCGCAGTCGGCCAGCCTGCTCTCCGGCCGGGTGGCCTACCACCTCGGCCTGGAAGGCCCGACCGTCAGCGTCGACACGGCCTGCTCCTCGTCCCTGGTGGCCCTGCATCTGGCCGCCCAGGCCCTGCGCAACGGCGAGTGCTCCGTCGCGCTCACCGGCGGTGTGACGGTGATGTCCAGCCCGGTCAACTTCGTCGAGTTCGGCGAGATGGGCGCCCTGGCGCCGGACGGCCGCTGCCGGGCCTTTGCCGACTCCGCGAGCGGCACCGGCTGGTCCGAGGGCGTCGGCGTCCTCGTACTGGAGCGCCTCTCGGACGCCCGCCGCAACGGGCACGGGGTCCTCGCGGTGCTGCGCGGCTCGGCCATCAACCAGGACGGCGCCAGCAACGGCATCACCGCGCCCAACGGCCCCTCGCAGCGCCGCGTCATCCGGCGGGCCCTGGCCGACGCCGGGCTGGCGCCGGGCGACGTGGACGCGGTGGAGGCGCACGGCACCGGCACCACCCTGGGCGACCCCATCGAGGCGCAGGCGCTGCTGGCCACGTACGGGCAGGAGCGTGAACACCCGCTGCTGCTCGGCTCGTTGAAGTCCAACATCGGTCACACCCAGGCCGCCGCCGGTGTCGCCGGCGTGATCAAGATGGTGCAGGCCATGCGGCACGGCGTGCTGCCCAGGACCCTGCACGTCGACGCGCCGTCGGCACACGTCGACTGGGCCTCCGGCGCCGTCGAACTGCTGACGGAAGCGGCCGACTGGCCGCGCACGGGCCGCCCCCGGCGGGCCGGTGTCTCGGCCTTCGGCGCCAGCGGCACCAACTCCCACGTGATCATCGAGCAGTTCGAGCAGCCCGAGCCGGCGGTCACCACCGCTCCGGCGGAGGCCCACGGCCCGCTGCCGGTGCCCGTGTCGGCCGCCGCGCCGGAGGCACTGCGGGCCCAGGCCCGGCAGCTGCACTCCTACGTGACCGCCCGGCCCGGACTCACCACCGCCGACCTGGCCCACGCACTGGCCACGACGCGCTCGGTCTTCACCCACCGCGCCGCCGTCCTCGCCGGCGACCGCGACGACCTGCTGGCCGGTCTGGCCGCGCTCGCCGACGGCCGCACCGCACCGCAGGTCGTCCAGGGTGAGGCGGCGGCCCGCCGGGGAAGGCTCGCGGTGCTGTTCTCCGGCCAGGGCACCCAGCGGCTGGGCATGGGACGGGAGCTCTACGCCCGCTTCCCGGTGTACGCGGAGGCCTTCGACGCGGTGACCGCGCACCTGGACACCGAGCTGGACCGCCCCCTGCGGGACGTGCTGTCCGAGGACGCGGAGCGGCTGAACGAGACCGGTTACACCCAGCCCGCGCTGTTCGCCGTCGAGGTGGCGCTGTTCCGCCTGGTCGAATCGTGGGGTATCCGCCCGGACTTCGCCGCCGGGCACTCGATCGGCGAGCTGGCGGCGGCGCACGTGGCCGGGGTCTTCTCCCTGGAGGACGCCTGCAAGGTCGTGGCCGCGCGGGCCCGGCTGATGAACTCCCTGCCGGCCGGCGGCGCCATGGTCGCCGTCCAGGCCACCGAGGAGGAAGTGACGGCGCTGCTGACCGGGGGAGTGTCGATCGCCGCGGTCAACGGGCCGCGGGCGGTGGTCCTCTCCGGCGACGAGGACGCCGTCCTGGACATCGCGGACAAACTCACCGCCGACGGGCGCAAGACTAGGCGTTTGCGGGTCAGCCATGCATTTCACTCGCTGCACATGGACGCCATCCTTGAGGACTTCCGACGGGTCACCCGCAGCGTGGACTACCACGCCCCGCGGATCCCGCTGGTGTCCAACGTCACCGGCGAGGCGGCGACCGAGGAGCAGGTGTGCTCCCCGGACTACTGGGTGCGCCATGTGCGCGAGGCGGTCCGCTTCGGCGACGGCGTCCGCACCCTCGCCGAAAGCGGCGTGACCGCGTTCCTGGAGCTCGGGCCCGACGGCGGACTGTGCGCCATGGCCCAGGACACCCTCGACGCCCTGGCGTCGCGGGCCCTGGCCGTACCGGTCCTGCGCAGGGACCGCGGCGAGCAGGAGTCCGCGGTCACCGCCCTGGCCCGGCTGTACGCCGACGGAGCGGCCCCGGACTGGGACGCGCTGCTCGCCGGCACCACGACCGGACCCCGCCGTACCGACCTGCCCACCTACCCCTTCCAGCGCGAGCGGTACTGGCCGGCCACCCGGCCGGCCGCCGCATCCGCCACGCCGGAGGGCGAGGGCGACGGGTTCTGGACGGCGGTGCGCGAGGCCGACTTCGCCTCGCTGGAGTCGACACTGAACGTCGACGGCGACGCACTGGCCAAGGTGCTCCCCGCGCTCGCGGACTGGCGCCGCCGCCGCGGCGAGGAGAACACCGTCGACGGCTGGCGGCAGCAGATCACCTGGCAGCCGCTGAGCCCGCGGCCCGCCCGCACCCCGGCAGGCACCTGGCTCGCCGTCCTCCCGGCCGGACACGCCGACGACCCCTGGGCCGCCGACGCCGTCGCCGCCCTGGGCGAGGACACCGTACGGCTGGAAGCACCCGGCCCCGACCGTGCGGCGCTGGCCGGGCGGCTGCGCGAACTGGCCGCCGACGGGCACGCGTTCACCGGAGTGGTGTCCCTGCTCGCCCTCGCCACCGAGCCCGCGCCCGGCGCGGACGCCCCCGCGGCACTGGCCCTGACCACCGCCCTGATCCAGGCGCTCGGCGACGCGGACCTCGCCGCACCCCTGTGGTGCGTCACCCGCGGCGCGGTCGCCGCCGCACCCTCCGAGCCGGTACCCGGGCTCGCCCAGGCCACCGTGTGGGGCCTGGGACGGGTCGCCGCGCTGGAGCACCCGCAGCGCTGGGGCGGACTGATCGACCTGCCCGACACCCTCGACGAGCGGTCCACGGCCCGCTTCGCCGAGACCCTCGCGGCCCCCGGCGGCGAGGACCAGATCGCGATCCGCTCCGCCGCCGTCCTCGGCCGCCGGCTGGTACCCGTACCGGCCGGGCGCGGTACCGCGGAGTGGGACCCCACCGGCACCGTCCTGATCACCGGCGGCACCGGCGCCCTGGGCGCCCACGTGGCACGCCGGCTCGCCGAGGCGGGCGCCCGGCACCTGCTGCTCCTCAGCCGCCGGGGCCCGGACGCGCCCGGCGCGGACGGGCTGCGGGCCGAACTCACCGCGCTGGGCGCCGAGGTCACCCTCACAGCCTGCGACGCCGCCGACCGTGAGGCCCTCGCGAAGGTCCTGGCGGACATCCCGCGGGAAGCACCCCTGACCGGCGTGATCCACACGGCGGGCGTCCTTGACGACGGTGTCCTGGACAGCCTCACCCCGGACCGCTACGAGGCCGTCTTCCGCGCCAAAGCCGCCTCGGCCCGGGCGCTGCACGACCTCACCCGCGACCTGGACCTGGACGTGTTCGCCCTGTTCTCCTCGTCCTCCGGCGCGGTCGGCAACGCCGGCCAGGCCAACTACGCCGCCGCCAACGCCTTCCTGGACGCCCTCGCCGAACAGCGCCGGGCCCAGGGCCTGGCCGCGACCTCCCTCGCCTGGGGCGTGTGGGGCGGCGGCGGAATGGCCGACGGCGACCGGGCGGCCGAGGTGGCCCGGCGCATCGGAATCCGCACGCTGGACCCGGACCTCGCCGTCGTGGCGCTGCGCCGGGCCGTCAAGGCCGGGCGCCCCACCGAGGTGGTCGCCGACATCGAACGCGACCGGTTCGTCCGTTCCTTCACCGCCGTACGGCCCAGCCCGCTCCTCGGCGAGCCGGCCGCCGCCGAGGACCGGGCGGGGGAGCACGGCGAGGACACCACCGGCGACGCGCTGCGCGAGAAGCTGACGGGCCTGCCGCCCGCCAAGCGCTCCGAAGCCGTGCTGGAGCTGGTCCGCACCCGGGCCGCGGCCGTACTGGGCCACCCCACGGCCGACGCCGTGGGCGCCGACCGGGCGTTCCGCGACCTCGGCTTCGACTCCCTGAGCGCCGTCGAACTGCGCAACCAGCTCGGCGCCGCGACCGGACTGACCCTGGCCGCCACGCTCGTCTTCGACCACCCCAGCCCCGCCGGCCTGGCGGCCCACCTCCTGAGCCTGCTCGTCCCCGACGCGGGACCGGGGGAGGGGGCCGGCGACGGCGACCTGGACTCCTCCGGCATCAGGGCCCTGCTCGCCTCCGTCTCCCTGAATCGGCTGCGCGAGATCGGCGTACTCGAACCCCTGATGAAGCTCGCCGCCGAACAGACCGCGGGGACCGACGGCGAAGCCGCCGCCGCGGAGGCGGCGGACGCCTACGACGAGTCGATCGACGCCATGGACGTCGCCGGCCTGGTGCAGGCGGCACTCGACGGCAATTCCTCCCTAGAGCGCTGAGAGAGCGGACCATGACCACATCCAGTGAAACCGTCGTCGAGGCCCTCCGTGCTTCTCTGAAGGAAGCCGAGCACCTGCGCCGACAGAACCGCAAGCTCGCCGCCGCGGCCACCGAACCGATCGCGATCGTGGCGATGAGCTGCCGCTACCCCGGCGGCGTGCATTCGCCCGAGGACCTCTGGGAACTCCTGGCCTCCGGCAAGGACGCGATCGGCGCGTTCCCCACGGACCGCGGCTGGGACCTCGACGCCCTGCGCGACGCCGGTGTCGACGAGCGCGGCAACGCGGTCAGCCAGGAAGGCGGGTTCCTCGACGGCGCGGGCGACTTCGACGCGGACTTCTTCGGGATCTCCCCGCGCGAGTCCGTCACCATGGACCCGCAGCAGCGGCTCCTGCTGGAGACCTCCTGGGAGGCGATCGAACGCGCCGGGATCGACCCGGTGTCCCTGCGCGGCAGCCGTACCGGCGTGTTCGTCGGCACCAACGGCCAGGACTACGCGTACCTGCTGGTCGGGTCCCTGGCCGACGCCACCGGCGACATCGGCACCGGAATCGCCGCCAGCGCCACCTCCGGGCGGCTGTCCTACACGCTGGGCCTGGAGGGCCCGGCGGTGACGGTCGACACGGCGTGCTCGTCCTCGCTCGTGGCGCTGCACACGGCGACCCACGCCCTCAGGGCAGGCGAGTGCTCGCTGGCCCTGGTCGGCGGCGTGAACGTCATGTCGTCCCCCGGCTCCCTGATGGAGTTCAGCCGGCAGGGCGGGCTGGCGGCGGACGGCCGGTGCAAGGCGTTCGCCGACGCGGCCGACGGCACCGGCTGGTCGGAAGGCGTCGGCATCCTCGTCGTCGAGCGCCTGAGCGACGCCCGCCGCAACGGACACCCCGTCCTCGCGGTCGTCCGGGGCTCCGCCGTCAACCAGGACGGCGCCTCCAACGGCTTCACCGCGCCCAGCGGGCCGTCGCAGCAGCGGGTCATCCGGCAGGCGCTGGCGAGCGCCGGTCTGCCCGCCTCGGACGTGGACGTGGTCGAGGCGCACGGCACCGGTACGCCCCTGGGCGATCCGATCGAGGCGCAGGCGCTGCTGGCCACGTACGGGCAGAGCCGGGACCCCGAGCGGCCGTTGCTGCTCGGTTCGGTGAAGTCGAACCTGGGCCATACGCAGGCGGCGGCCGGCGTGGCGGGGATCATCAAGGTGGTCCTGGCCATGCGGAACGGTGTGCTGCCGCAGACGTTGCACGTGGACGCTCCGTCGTCGCACGTGGACTGGTCGTCCGGCGCGGTGGACCTCCTGACCGGGCCCCGGCAGTGGCCGAAGACCGGCCGGCCGTGGCGCGCGGGCGTGTCGTCGTTCGGGATCAGCGGCACCAACGCGCATGTGATCGTGGAACAGGCGGACCCGGCCGAAGAACCGGCGCCGGAACCGCGGCGGGCGCCCACCGCGGTTCCGTGGCCGGTCTCGGCCAAGTCCGAGGAGGCGCTGGCCGCGCAGATCGAGCGGATCTCGTCGCTGCGGGGTGCGTCGGCACCGGTGGACGTGGGCTTCTCGCTCGTCTCGGGCCGTTCCGTCTTCGAGCACCGTGCGGTGCTGCTGGCCCAGTGCCCCGACGGCGAGCTGTCCGAGGCGGCCCGGGGCCGCGCGGAGACCGGCCGCTCGGTCGCGGTGCTGTTCTCGGGTCAGGGCGCGCAGCGGGCCGGGATGGGCCGGGAGCTGTACGGCCGGTTCCCGGTGTTCGCCGAGGCGCTGGACGAGGTGCTGGGGCACTTCGACGCCGGGCTGCGGGATGTGATCTTCGGCGACGCGGAGGGTCTGGACGAGACCGGCTTCACGCAGCCTGCGCTGTTCGCGGTCGAGGTGGCGCTGTTCAGGCTGGCCGAGTCCCTGGGCATCCGCCCGGACTTCGTGGCGGGGCATTCGATCGGTGAGGTTGCGGCGGCGCATGTGGCCGGGGTGTTGTCGCTGGCGGATGCGTGTGTGCTGGTGGCGGCCCGGGCGCGGTTGATGCAGGCGCTGCCGGCGGGCGGCGCGATGGTGGCTGTGCAGGCGGCGGAGGGTGAGGTGGCCGGGCGGTTGGTCGAGGGGGTGTCGATCGCGGCGGTCAACGGCCCTCAGGCGGTGGTGATCGCGGGGGAGGAGGCCGGGGTTCTGCGCCTTGCCGGGGAGTTGGCGGCCGAGGGCCGCAAGACCCAGCGGCTGTCGGTGAGCCATGCCTTCCATTCGCCGTTGATGGAGCCGATGCTGGCCGACTTCCGGCGGGTGGCCGAGAGGCTGTCGTACGAGGCGCCGCGGATTCCGATCGTGTCGAATGTGTCCGGGGCGCTCGCCACGGAAGAGCTGGTGTGCTCGCC
>NZ_JBIRGD010000034.1:0-90556 GCF_044327805.1 Streptomyces sp. NPDC018019
ACCGCGCCGAACCCGGCCGCGGCGGCGGCCGCCGGGCGTTCCAGCAGCGGCAGCTCGGTGAACAGAATCGACAGATTGACAGCGAAACGCGCGTCCGAGAAGCCCATGAGGGGTGAGCGACCTTCCGTATTGCGGAACTTTATTTCTGCTGATTGGAACATTGCCTGCGGATCTCGCGACCTGTCAAGAGGTGGGGCGGTCGCCGGGCGGGCGTGCGGGGGCGGGGTGCGCCGACGATGTCCGCAGGCCCGGGGAACGGCGCGGTCCGGCGGCGATAGTTTGGTGGCATGGTGCGATTGCGAGTGGAATTCACGACGGAACCGTTCGACCTGGACGAAGCGCCCGCCCATGCGGTGGTGGGGCGCGAGATCATCACGGGCGCCGGGCTGGACGCCGTCGACGTCGGCCCGTTCGGCAACACCGCCGAGGGGGACGGCGAGAAGGTGCTCTCCGCGGTGGACGCGCTGTTGCGCAAGTCCCTGGAGGCCGGGGCCACCCGGGTCTCCCTCCAGGTCAACGTGCTCGCGCCGGCCGGGGAGGACGCCACGTGACCGAGCCCGCCGACCACCCGTTCGTCCAGGCGGTCAAGCCGCTGGTGGACGCCATGGGCGCGGAGATGGTTGCGCCGGAGCAGGCCCAGGGCGACGATGTCGTCCTGGCCTGGGAGGGGCGGGACCGGGTGGCCGTACGGCTGCCGCACCTGTCCGACTCACTGGACCACCTCCTCGCCGAGCTCCAGCGGCGGCACGGCATGCCGCTGTCGGACCTGGACCGCCGCACCAAGCAGTCGGTGGTGCGCGTCCTGGAGGCGCGCGGCGCGTTCTCGGTGCGGCACGGGGTCGAGACGGTGGCCGGCGCGCTCGGCGTCAGCCGCTTCACCGTTTACAACTACCTGAACAGGGAGAATGCCGCGAAGGATGCCGACTGACGCGGTAGCGGGGCCCTTTGGGGGGAAGCTGTGCATGCCGCCGTCCGGTTCGCCGGACGGCGGCTTTCTCGTCTCCGAGTTTTCAACAAAGTGTTGACGTGATGTTGCCGGAGGTCTTAGCTGTTTCCAGCCAAGCAGAGCCCGTACCGCACCAGGCCACGGAGGCTACCCGTGTCTTCGAATCCGACGCCGGGCCTCGCCCGGTTCAACGCCGCGGCCGACAGTGAGGCCCGTGCCGCACTGCACGAGGCGTGCGCCAGCGAAGCGTGGGGCAGCCGCATCCTCGCCCACCGCCCGTACGCCACCGCCGACGCCCTGTTCGCCGCCAGCGACGCCGCCATGGCCGAGCTGACCGCGGCGGACCTGGCCGAGGCGATGGCCGGGCACCCGCCCATCGGCCGGCCCACGCCGGGCGACGCGACCTCCTCGCGCGAACAGCGCGGGATGTCCGGCGCCGGCGCGGACCTCAAGGCGGAGATGCTCGAACTGAACCTGGCGTACCAGGAGAAGTTCGGGCACGTCTTCCTGATCTGCGCCACCGGACTGACCGGCGAGCAGATGCGGGACGCCGCCCGTAACCGTCTGGACAACTCGCCGGAACGTGAACGCGAGATCGTCCGTACCGAGCTGGGCAAGATCAACCGCATCCGGCTGGGCCGCCTCGTCGAGGACGCGGCGGACCCGGCAGACGCCGCAGAAGGAGCCAGACCATGAGCAGCGAGACGGCCGGGCCCGAGACGTCGGTGTCCACGCACATCCTGGACACCAGCGTGGGCCGCCCCGCGGAGGGTGTCGCCCTCACGCTCTCGGTACGTTCCGGACGCGACGCGGACTGGAGCGCGCACGGTTCCTCCAGGACCGATGCGGACGGGCGCTGCAAGGACCTGCCGGGCCTGCCGGCGGGCACCACCCACGTACGCCTGGACTTCGCGACCGAGGCGTACCTCGCCAGCAAGGCCGAAACGGCCGACCAGCAAGCCGAGGAACAGCAGGACGCCCCCCGCGCAAGGGACAGCGGAGCTTTCTTCCCGGAGGTGGCAATCACCTTTGCCGTCAAGCCGGGCGAGCACTATCACGTACCGCTGCTGCTCAACCCGTTCGGCTACTCCGTATACCGAGGGAGCTAGCACCGACATGCCCACGATTCTCGGCCAGAACCAGTACGGCAAGGCGGAAAACCGCGTCGTCAAGATCACCCGGGACGGGGACACCCACCACATCAAGGACCTCAACGTCTCGGTCGCGCTCTCCGGCGACCTCGAAGAGGTCCACCTCTCCGGCTCCAACGCCCACTGCCTGCCCACCGACACGACCAAGAACACCGTGTACGCCTTCGCCAAGGAGCACGGCATCGAGTCGGCCGAGCAGTTCGGCATCCACCTGGCCCGGCACTTCGTCACCAGCCAGGAGCCGATCCACCGGGCCCGCATCCGCATCGAGGAGTACGCCTGGGAGCGCATCGAGACCTCCGAGGCCGCCGCGCAGTTCATCGGCGCCGACGAGGTCAGGCACTCCTTCGTCCGCAAGGGCCAGGAGACCCGGCTGACCCAGGTCACCTACGACGGCGAGAAGTGGCAGGTCATCTCCGGTCTGAAGGACCTCGTCGTGATGAACTCCACCAACTCCGAGTTCTGGGGCTACATCAAGGACCGCTACACCACGCTCAAGGAGGCGTACGACCGCATCCTGGCCACCGAGGTCTCCGGCCGCTGGCGGTTCAACTGGACCGACGACGACCAGCGGATGCCCAACTGGGAACGCTCCTACGACCAGGTCAAGAAGCACCTGATGCACGCCTTCGCGGAGACCTACAGCCTCTCGCTCCAGCAGACCCTGTACCAGATGGGCTCGCGGATCATCAACAACCGCGCGGAGATCGACGAGGTGCGGTTCTCGCTGCCGAACAAGCACCACTTCCTGGTGGATCTGGAGCCGTTCGGGCTCAAGAACGACCACGAGGTCTACTACGCGGCGGACCGCCCGTACGGCCTGATAGAAGCCACTGTCCTGCGCGACGGTGTCGAAGCCGGGATCCCGACGGATCTGACCAACCTCTGACGGCTACCGACGCAGCGCCGTGCCGCGCCGCCCCTCCCCGTCCCGCAGCGGGGAGGGGCCCGCGAATCCTGAGGGGAACGCCCCATGGCTGCACACCCACCGCACGTTGAGCACCACCCCGTCCCACCGGTCCACCCGGTGGACGAGAAGCCGGCCCCCAAGCGGCTCGTCCCCGCCGCGCTCCAGCACATCGCCGCCATGTACGCCGGCGTCGTCACCCCTCCGCTCATCATCGGCCAGGCCACCGGCCTGGACACCGCGGGCCGCACCCGGCTGATCGCCGCCAGCCTGCTGATCGCCGGGCTCGCGACCCTCCTGCAGACCCTCGGCGCCGGCCGGTTCGCCGGCAACCGGCTGCCGTTCGTCAACGCCGCCTCCTCGGCCGGCATCACCCCGATGCTCGCCATCGCCGAAACCACCGCCAAGGGCCACCAACTGCCCGCCATCTACGGTGCGGTGATGGTCGCCGGTGCCTTCTGCCTGGCCGTCGGCCCGTTCTTCGGCAGACTGCTGCGGTACTTCCCGCCGCTGGTCACCGGCGTCGTCATCACCCTCATCGGCGTCACCCTGATGCCCGTACCGGTCGGCTGGGCCCAGGGCGGCGACAAGGAGGCCGCCGACTTCGGCTCCATGAAGTACCTCGCGCTGGCCGCCTTCACGCTCGTGGTGATCCTGCTGATCCAGCGCTTCACCCGCGGCTTCGTCAAGCAGATAGCGCTGCTCCTGGGCCTGGTCGCGGGCACCCTGGCCGCGCTTCCGTTCGGCATGGCGAGCTTCGACGCGCTGCGCGAGTCGCCGGTCGTCGCGCTGCCCACCCCCTTCGCCTTCGGCGCGCCGGAGTTCCAGCCCGCCGCCGTGCTGTCCCTGTGCATCGTCATGCTGGTCCTGATGACCGAGTCCGCGGCCGGGATGCTCGCCCTCGGCGAGATCTGCGAACGGCGCACGACGCGGCAGACGATCACCCGCGGGCTGCGTACGGACGGCATCGCCACCCTCCTGGGGCCGGTCTTCGGCGGCTTTCCCACCAGCGCCTTCGCGCAGAACGTCGGCGTGGTCTCACTGACCCGGGTGCGCAGCCGCTACGTCGTCGCCGTCGCGGGCGCCACCCTCCTCGTGCTCGGCGCCTTCCCGGTCCTCGGCGCGGTGGTCAACCTCGTGCCGATGCCCGTGCTCGGCGGCGCCGGCATCGTGCTGTTCGGTTCGATCGCGGTCAGCGGCATCCGTACGCTCTCCGAGGCCGGCCTCGACGACAGCTCCAACATCATCCTCGTGGCCGTCTCGCTGGGCGCGGGCATCATCCCGCTCGCCGCCCCGACCTTCTACGAGGACTTCCCCGCCTGGGCACAGACCGTGCTCGGCTCCGGCATCAGCGCCGGGGCGCTCGTCGCGGTCCTGCTCAACCTGTTCTTCCACCATCTCGGCACCCGGAGCACCAAGGGGGCAGCGGTACTGTCAGCCGCCTCGCCCGGCTCCGGCACTCAAATTCCGTAGGGCCTTGCCGTGCCCTCCCCGGAGCCCGCGAGGGGCGAAGGGGAACCCGATGCCACATGTCCCGAGGAGAAGCACCATGGCAGCACCGGCAGCCCCTGACAGCGCGGCGACGCAGCGCACCGTCATCGAGAACTGCGCGATCGCGACCGTCGACGCCGACGACACCGAGTACGCCTCGGGGCACGTCGTCGTCGCCGGTGACCTCATCGAATCGGTGGGCGCGGGCCCGGCCCCCGCGGGCCTGGCGAACGTCGTGCGCCGTATCGACGGCACCGGCCACCTCGTCACCCCCGGCCTGATCAACACCCACCACCACTTCTACCAGTGGATCACCCGCGGGCTGGCCACCGACCACAACCTGTTCAACTGGCTGGTGGCCCTGTACCCGACCTGGGCCCGCATCGACGCGCCGATGCTCGCCGCGGCCACCCAGGGCTCGCTGGCCATGATGGTCAAGGGCGGCGTCACCACCGCCTGCGATCACCACTACGTCTTCCCGCGGGGCTCCGGCGACCTGGTCGGCGCCGAACTGGCCGCCGTCCGCGAGATCGGCGCCCGGATCACCCTGGCCCGCGGGTCGATGGACCGCAGCGTCAAGGACGGCGGGCTGCCGCCGGACTTCGCGGTGGAGACCACCGAGGGCGCGCTGAAGGCCACGGAAGAGGCCATCGACACCCACCACGACGCGTCCTTCGGCTCGATGGTGCACATCGCCGTGGCGCCCTGCTCCCCGTTCTCCATCTCCACCGAGCTGCTGCGCGAGGGTGCCGCACTGGCCCGCCGCAAGGGCGTGCGGATGCACACCCACGGCTCGGAGACGGTCGAGGAGGAGAAGTTCTGCCACGAGCTGTTCGGCATGGGCCCGACCGACTACTTCGAGTCCACCGGCTGGCTCGGCGAGGACGTGTGGATGGCGCACTGCGTCCACATGAACGACTCCGACATCGACGCCTTCGCCCGGACGGGGACCGGCGTGGCGCACTGCCCGTCCTCCAACGCGCGGCTCGCCGCCGGCATCGCCCGTGTACCCGACATGCTCGCGGCGGGCGTACCGGTCGGCCTCGGCGTGGACGGCACCGCCTCCAACGAGAGCGGTGAGCTGCACACCGAGCTGCGCAACGCGCTGCTGATCAACCGGCTCGGCGCGCACCGGGAAGCCGCCCTCGACGCCCGCAAGGCGCTGCGCCTGGGCACCTACGGCGGCGCCCGGGTGCTGGGCCGGACGGCCGAGATCGGCTCCCTGGAGGCCGGCAAGCTGGCCGACCTGGTGCTGTGGAAGCTGGACGGGCTGGCCCACTCCACCATCGCCGACCCGGTCACCGCCCTGGTCTTCGGCGCCCCGGCGCCGGTCACCCTCTCCCTGGTCGGCGGCGCCCCGGTGGTCGAGGACGGCCGGCTGACCCGGGTGGACGAGGAGACCGTCGCCCGTACCGCACGGGCCGAGGCGCAGCGCCTGGCCCGCATCGCCGCCGAGGGCTGATCCCCGCCCGGCGGTACCCCGAGGACTCGGCCGGGGGGACGGCCCCGGCCGGGGGCTTGTGGATCCGAGCGGGGTCCACAAGCGCCGGAACCCGGGGGCACGGAGCGCAGTCTCCGTGCCCCCGGTCCGGTAATGCTGCGCATTATTACTCCGTCTTCAGGTGACGACCCGTCACATCCTGCACGCGCCACGAGCGCGGACCGCTGCTCCACCGCACCGACGCACGACCTCCGTGACAGCCTCGTGCCGCCGCCCCCTGCGGCGCAGAAATCGAAGGAGGCCCGCAGTGGCCGCACCCCCAGGGCGGACGGCGCAGGGCGACCGCAAGCACCCGGTCGACGAGACCCTGCCACCCTTCAAGATGTTCACCAGCGGCCTGCAGCATGTGGCCGCGATGTACGCGGGCGTGGTGGCCCCGCCCATGATCCTCGGCCCGGCCTGCGGGCTCGACGCCACCGGGACCGCCTTCCTGATGGGCGCCAGCCTCTTCACCGCGGGCATCGCCACCTTGTTGCAGACGCTCGGTTTCTGGAAGATCGGCGCCAGGCTGCCGTTCGTCAACGGCGTCTCGTTCGCCGGCGTCACCCCGATGGTCGCCATCGGCAAGGCCCAGGGCCCCGGTGACGCGCTGCCCGTCATCTTCGGCGCGGTGATCGTCGCGGGCGTCCTCGGCTTCCTGCTCGCGCCCTACTTCTCCAAACTGGTGCGGTTCTTCCCCCCGGTCGTCACCGGCACCGTCATCACCCTGATCGGTGTGTCCCTGCTGCCCGTCGCCTTCAACTGGTCCCAGGGCGGCGACGCCGGTGCACGAGACCACGGTTCGCTGACCAACATCGGCATGGCGGCACTCACCTTCGTCATCGTGCTGGTGCTGCGCCGGGTGCTGCGCGGCTTCCTCCAGCAGATCTCGATCCTGCTCGGCCTGGTCGCCGGCACGCTGATCGCGATACCCGTCGGCATCACCGACTTCGCGGCCCTCGCGGAGGCGGCCCCGGTCGGCTTCCCGGTCCCGTTCCACTTCGGCGCACCGCAGTTCGACGTGGCCGCCATCGTCAGCATGTGCATCGTCATGCTGGTGTGCATGACCGAGTCCACCGCCGACATGCTCGCCCTCGGCAAGATCGTGGACCGGCCGGCCGACGAGCGCACCATCGAGGGCGGACTGCGCGCCGACACCCTCGGCACCGCGCTCAGCCCGCTCTTCAACGGCTTCGCCAACAGCGCCTTCGCACAGAACATCGGCCTGGTCGCGATGACCCGGGTGCGCAGCCGGTTCGTCGTCGCCACCGGCGGGCTGATCCTGATCGTGCTGGGCCTGTGCCCGGTCGCCGCCTCGGTGATCTCCCTGGTGCCGCTGCCGGTCCTGGGCGGCGCGGGCATCGTGCTGTTCGGGTCGGTCGCCGCCAGCGGCATCCAGACCCTGGCCACCGCCGCGCTGGAGAAGGGCGAGAACGCGCTGATCGTCGCGGCGTCGGTGGGCATCGGCCTGATACCCATCGCGGCGCCGCAGTTCTACCACGACTTCCCCAAGGACATGCTGGTCGTCCTGGACTCCGGCATCAGCACCGGCTGCATCATCGCCATCGTGCTCAACCTGGCCTTCAACCACCTCGGCAGGCGGCGCGGCGAGCCGCCGCTGGAGGTGGTCCCGCAACAGCCGGAGCGGGGAGCGGCGGGCCAGGAGGCGGCTCCTGCACACTGACCCGCCGGTGCCGGCGGCCCGTACCGCACCGGGATTCCGGCACGGTACGGGCCGCGGGCCGCTCAGCCGATGTGGAACGGCTCGCCGTAGACCTTCCAGTCCAGCGGCGGGTCCAGGTTCAGGTTGCCCTTCTTGAGGAAGACGCGCTGCGCGGTGTCCACGCGGCTGGTGTCGCTGTGCGCCTCCTCCTGCTTCATCGCCCACACCCGCGCGTCCAGGAAGGCGTTGAGGTACGTCTTCTCGTCACCGCCCTGGGCGGGCGTCTTGGCCTTGGCCATCGCCCGCTTGCGGATGTTCGAGAAACTCGTCTTGTCGCTGCCGTCCCCGTGCATGACGATCGCGTCGTAGTACGCGAACTGGCCCAGCACACCGACCTTGTCGGCCTTGCCCTGCTTGACCGCCGGGTCGAAGTACACCCGGTCCCGCTCGTCGTTCTGGGCCTGCTGGAAGGCCGGGTCCTGGGCCGCCTTCTTCCAGTCCTTCTTGTAGTTCGGGTCCAGGCCTTCGTGCGAGTCGCTGCCGTTGACCTTGCGCAGCGCGGGCAGGTACTTCGCCAGGATGTTGCCGGGCTTGCGCTTGGTGTACAGCTCGACCAGGTCCAGCATGTCGCCCGTGCCGGAACAGAAGCCGATGATGCCGGCGGTGTAGCCGCGGCCGTCCTTGATGTCCTCGATGTAGGCGTACTGCTTCTTCCACTCCAGCGAGGAGTTCTCGGCACTGGAGACCAGCTTCATGGCGATCTCCTTCTTCGCCGGGTCGTCCAGCCCGCTGGCGGCCTTGGTGACGCCGTGGGCCGCGGCGGGTGCCGGGCCGCCGCCGGCGAAGGCCGGGCCGGCGACGGCGGTCGCCGGTACCACGAGCAGGGCCAGACCGAGGGCCAGGCCGGTGGTGGGTCTGCGGATCGCCTTGCCTATGGATCGGGCACGCATGGTTGTCCTCCAGTGGGGAGCGGGCCGAATGGCCGTGGTGCGGTGAGGGATCCCAATCGTTAGGAACCTTTCCTACCAGACTCCGTGGCGGACCGTAACCCATCAGTCTCCGCCAACCCCCGGCGTATCAGAGGTGCTTGCGCGGGCCCCGGCGGGCGGCTGCCATACGTACGGGACGGTCGTGGCGGCGCTGAGCAGACCCAGCCGGTTGAGCACGGGACGGCTCGTCTCCAGGGCGTCGACCTGTACGTACCGGAACCCGCGCGCCACCGCGAGCGCCGCCCGGTGCGCGACCAGCGCACGGTAGACGCCCTTCCCGCGCCAGTTGGGCAGCGTCGAGCCGCCCCACAGGGAGGCGAACTCGGTGCCCTGGTGGAAGCGCACCCACGCCGCCGAGACGACCTCGCCCGCCAGCGACTCCGCCACGGTCACCACACAGGCATCGCCGTCCCGGCCCGCCACCCACTCCTCCAGGGCCGGCGCCAGCCAGCCGCGGTCGTCGGCCCAGACGGTCGCGGCCAGTTCCCCGATGCGGTCGAGGTCCGCCCGTCCGGTGACGTCGCGCAGCCGTACGCCCTCGGGCAGCGGCGGCCCGCCGGGCGGCCCGGCGATCTCCGCCGCCTCCCCGATGACGACCGTCTCCCGCTCGCCGGGCGTGAAACCGGCCGCGGTGAGCCGGTCCGGCAGGTCGGTGGGGAGGTCGCTGCCGTGGTACTTCCACTCGACCGGCAGGCCGCGGGCGGCGAAGTGGTCGCGCTGGGCGGCGATGAAGGCGTCCAGCGCGTCCCCGTCGAGTCCGCCGAGGTCCCGGTAGAGGATCAGCCCGCCCTGGCCGGGGAGCGTTCTGCGCACCACGGGCCCGACCCGTTCGGTGTCCGGTGCGCCGGGCGCGAACCCGCGGTCCCGCATCTGTTCGTCGTACGCCGCGCGGTAGCCGGCGGCCCGTTCTGACTCGGTGTCCGGTGTCGTCACCGGCGTCACTCCACCACAGCCCGGCGGCGACGGCCATCGAATTCGGCCGTGGCGTGGCGCGGCCGGGATCAGGGCGCGGCGGGCTGCTCCGCGGCGCCGAGCAGCCCGGCGAGCAGTTCCCCGATGCCCGGTCCCGGGTCGAATCCGTCGTCCGGAAAGGCGAGTTGGCGGAAGATGACGCCGTCGAGGTAGCCGAGGAGGATCTCGCAGTGCCGCCGGGGCGCCGGCGAGCCGAAGCGCCCCAGCCACTCGGTGCCCCAGCCGACGACGGCCTCGCGGCCCCGGGCGAGGGGCGGGCGCAGTTCGGGGCGGGCCGCGGCTTCCAGGGAGAGGGCGTGGCGGGCGGCGGTCCTGGCGCGTCCGGGGCCGGCCGCGTGCTGGACGAACCGTGTCACGGCGGCTGCCAGCTCCGGTACGTCGGCGGGCGCGGCCTGCCGGGCGAACTCCTCCCAGTCCCGCCGCTCCAGCGCTTCCAGGTGGCCCACGATGCCGTCGATCAGCGCGGCACGGTTGCGGAAGTAGTTGGAGGTGGTGCCGGACGGCACGCCCGCGGCGGCGTCCACCGCCTGGTAGGTCAGCCGCCGCGGCCCCGCCGCGCCCAGCACCTCGATCGCCGCGTCCAGGACCTGGTCCCGCCGTCGTGCCACCCTGCGTGTTCCTCTTGTCCAGTCCGTAGTGCCGGTCTACTACGGACATAGTACCGGGCGGACGTGGCGGTGGCGCCGTGCCGGTGCGGCGGTGCGGGCCCGGCGGCGACGTCGCACGACGCCCCTCGGGCGCGGCGCGGGTGAAGGCCGAGACGTTGGCGATTTGCCCGATATGCTGCATTGGCACCTGAAAGAGAGTCAGTGCGCGCCCGGCGCCACGGAGAGGGGTTCCGCGGTGGACCCGAACGCCCAGCAGCCGCCGCCCGCCGAAGCGGCACCCGACGACGGTCCGGCGGGGCCCCGGCGCGCGTTCACCTTCCCCAGCGCCCTGACCGTCCTGGTGATCGTGACGCTCGCGGTCTGGGTGCTGGCCTTCGTCATCCCCTCCGGCGGCTACGACCGCGACGACGCGGGCACCCCGCTCCAGGGCACCTACCACCGCACGCCCTCCGGCCAGTCCTTCACCGACCGGCTGGGCGACCTCTTCCTCTCGCCGGTCAACGGGCTGTACGGGGTGCAGGACCCGAAGACCGGGCAGGTCGGCCCGACGCTGACCGGCGAACTGTACGGCAGCGCGGGCGTGTTCCTCTTCGTGCTGGCCATCGGCGCGTTCATCACGGTCGTCTTCTCCACCGGCGCGCTGGACCGCGGCATCGCCCGGCTGGCCCACCGCCTGCGCGACCGCGGCGCGCTGCTGATCGCCGGCGTGATGGCGGTCTTCTCGCTGCTCGGCACGGTCGAGGGCTTCGCCGAGGAGACGCTCGGCTTCTACGGCCTGGTCGTCCCCCTGATGCTCGCCCTCGGCTACGACCGGATGGTGGCCACCGCGACGATCATCCTCGGCGCCGGCATCGGCGTCCTGTGCTCCACCGTCAACCCCTTCGCCACCGGCGTCGCCTCCTCCGCCGCCGACGTCTCGCTCGGCGACGGCATCGGGCTGCGGGTGCTGATGTGGCTGGTGCTCACCGGCGTCACCATCGGCTACGTGGTGCGCTACGCGCGCCGCGTACGGGCCGACCCGGACCGTTCCCTGGTCGGCTTCCTGCCCGGTGACCGGGACCGGGCGCGGGCCGCCGGGGGCCGGGCGGCGCCACCGCCGCTGACCGGGCTGCACACCACCGTGCTGATCACCGTGGCGCTGGTCTTCGCCTTCATGATCTTCTCGGTGATCCCGTGGTCCGGGGCGCTCACCGGGGACGCCGGCGCCGCGCCGTACGCGTTCGAACTGGGGTGGTCCTTCCCCCAGTTGGCGGCGCTGTTCCTCGCGGCGTCGATCCTCGTCGGAGTCATCGCGCGGATGGGAGAGCAGCGGCTGAGCGCGACCTTCGTGCAGGGCGTCGCCGAGTTCGTCTCCCCGGCCCTGGTGATCGTGCTGGCCCGCGGCGTCACGACGATCATGAACAATGCGAAGATCACGGACACCGTTCTGCACGCCGTCGAGGGCACCGTGTCCGGCACCCCGTCGGCCCTGTTCGGCATCATGGTCTACGTCGTCAACCTGCCGCTGGCCTTCCTCATCCCCTCCACCTCCGGCCACGCCACCCTCGCCATGCCGGTCCTGGCGCCGCTGGCCGACTTCGCGGACGTCCCCCGCGCGGTGGCCGTCACGGCCTGGCAGGCGGCCAGCGGCTGGATGAACCTGTGGGTGCCCACCACCGCCGTCATCATGGGCGGTGTGTCGCTGGCCAAGGTCGGCTACGACCGCTACCTGCGCTTCGTATGGCCCCTGCTGGCCCTCCTCGCCGTCCTGATCTGCGCCTTCGTGGGACTGGGGGCGGCGATGAGCTGAGCCGGCGCGGCGCTCAGACGCCGTCCAGGCCGCGTACCCACAGCCCGGCGATCTCGGTGTGCGGCGGCTGATCACCCGTCAGCAGCAGGGTGGTGATGCGGTCGGCCGGTCCCGCGGTGAAGTGCGCCGCGCCGCCTTCGAGCGGTACGACGGTGCCGCCCGCGTCCGTCGGAACGCCGGTGACCGCGCTGAGCCAGCCGGCGGCGCGGCGCGGGTCGGGCGTCTCGATGAGGAAGCCCGCGAGGTCGAAGGCGCCGCGGTCGATCCGGCCGGCGGCCTCGTGCTCGCGGCGGAGGGCGGGGTCGGCACGGACGGTGATGAAGAACGGGGCCCAGGGCGGGACGCCGGGGCTCGTCAGGATCGCTTCCCGGAAGGTGACCCGGCCCTCCTGGAAGGAGAAGTCGTGCACCTCGACCTCGTGGCCCGCGCGGCGCAGTCGCTCGGCGGTGGCCCCGGTGTCCGCGACGTGGACCGCGAAGTTCAGCGGACCGCCGCCGGCCGCCACCAGCCCGTCGATACGGGCCTGCCAGCCGGCCGTCGCCCGTCCGAACGGGGAGGGCGCGTACACCGCGTGGTCGACGATGGTGAGGATCTCGATGTACCGGTCGTCCAGCCGCCAGGCGCCGTTCTGGAATCCCTCGTGCACCGGGTTGGTGTGGGCGGGCAGCCCGGCCGCTGTGTAGTCCCGCACGGCCGCGGCCACATCCGGTACGCAGTGCAGGAGATGGTCGAAGCGCGGCGCTTCCGTCGGACGGAGATCCGGGGTGCGGATCGGCTGCGTGGCGGTCATGGACATCCTCCCCGAGTTGGTTAGGTGAGCCTAACCGAAACTCTCCGGAGAGGTTCACTCGCGGTGTGCGAAGGGCCTGTGCGCACCGGCGTTCCGGTGTGCACAGGCCCTCCGGGGGAGCGCGTCCGTCAGTCCAGCAACTCGTATGCCGGAAGGGTCAGGAACGCCGCGTAATCGGTGTCCAGGGAGACCTTCAGCAGCAGGTCGTGGGCCTGCTGCCAGGCGCCGGCGGCGAACGCCTCGTCGCCGGTCTCCGCGCGGATGGCGGCGAGTTCCTCGTCGGCGATCCTGCGGACGAGGTCGGCGGTGGCCTTCTCGCCGTTCTCGAACACGACGCCCGCGTCCACCCACTGCCAGATCTGCGACCGGGAGATCTCGGCGGTGGCCGCGTCCTCCATCAGGCCGAAGATGGCGACCGCGCCCAGGCCGCGCAACCACGCCTCGATGTAGCGGGTGCCGACCCGGACCGCGTCCACCAGGCCCTGGTAGGTGGGCCGGGCGTCCAGGGAGTCGACGGCGATCAGGTCGGCGGCCGAGACCGACACGTCCTCGCGCAGCCGGTCCTTCTGGTGCGGCCGGTCGCCGAGCACCGCGTCGAAGGAGGCGCGGGCCACCGGGACCAGGTCGGGGTGGGCGACCCAGGAGCCGTCGAAACCGTCCCCGGCCTCCCGGTCCTTGTCCGCGCGGACCTTGGCCAGCGCCTTCTCGTTGGCCTCCGGGTCGCGGCGGTTGGGGATGAACGCCGCCATGCCGCCGATCGCGTGCGCGCCGCGCTTGTGGCAGGTGCGCACGAGGAGTTCGGTGTACGCGCGCATGAAGGGCGCCGTCATGGTGACCGCGTTGCGGTCCGGCAGCACGAACTTCTCGCCGCCGTCGCGGAAGTTCTTCACGATCGAGAACAGGTAGTCCCAGCGGCCCGCGTTCAGGCCCGAGGCGTGATCGCGCAGCTCGTAGAGGATCTCCTCCATCTCGTAGGCGGCGGTGATGGTCTCGATGAGGACGGTGGCGCGGATGGTGCCCCGGGCGATTCCCATGTAGTCCTGCGCGAAGACGAAGATTTCGTTCCAGAGGCGGGCCTCCAGGTGCGACTCGGTCTTCGGCAGGTAGAAGTACGGGCCCTTGCCGAGGTCCAGCAGGCGCTGGGCGTTGTGGAAGAAGTACAGGCCGAAGTCGACCAGGGCGCCGGGGACGGGCCTGCCGTCGAGCCGAAGGTGGCGCTCGTCGAGGTGCCAGCCGCGCGGGCGCACGACGACCGTCGCCAGCTCCTCGGCGGGCCTGAGGGCGTACGACTTGCCGCTGGCCGGGTCGGTGAAGTCGATCCGGCGCTCGTAGGCGTCGATCAGGTTGACCTGGCCGCCGATGACGTTTTCCCAGGTGGGGGCGGAGGCGTCCTCGAAGTCGGCGAGCCAGACCCGGGCGCCGGAGTTGAGCGCGTTGATGGTCATCTTGCGGTCGGTGGGACCGGTGATCTCCACCCGGCGGTCGTTCAGCGCGGCGGGCGCGGGGGCCACGCGCCAGCTGTCGTCGGCACGGATGTGCGCGGTCTCCGGCAGGAAGTCCAGGGTGCCGGTGCGGGCGATCTCGGCGCGGCGCGCGTCGCGGCGGGCGAGCAGCTCGTCGCGGCGCGGGGTGAACCGGCGGTGGAGTGCGGCGACGAAGGCCAGCGCGGCCTCCGTGAGGATCTCGTCCTGGCGGGCCGGGGCCTTGCCGGGGCCGACGTCGACGATGGCCAGCGGGGACGGCGCTGGTGCGGACATGAGCTGTCACTCCATTCAGCGGCGGTGCCCGGGCGTCCGGCGGGACGCGGGTGCGGCACGGGGTGCCACAGGCCGTGACCGGCGGTCGCGGGCGCCGTTCGGGTGCAGGGCGCTTCTGACCAGTGGAGAGTAGTTTCCTTATCGCGGAACTTCAATGGTTTGTTGATGTCGAGATTCTCTCCGTCGACAGAAGGGGTGCCCGGATGACTCCCGGTGCCACCGCGGTCACCGTCCTTCGTCTGCCCGCGCCGCGCCCGGCGACGCCAGGCGGAACAGGTCCCGCGGGGTGTCGATGTCGTACGGCTCGGCCACGTCCGCGCACTCGACGAGCGTGAGGTCGGCCTCGTTCTCCTCCAGATACGCGCGTGCCCCGCGGTCCCCGGCCGCCCCGGCCGCCACCGCCTCCCACCGCCTCGCCCCGAACAGCACCGGATGTCCGCGCCGCCCGCCGTACGCCGCCGCCACCAGATCGGCTCCGCGCTCGTACGCGGCGATCACGCGCGCCACCGCCGCCGTGCCGATGCCCGGCTGGTCCACCAGCGAGACCAGTGCGGCACCCGCCCCGGTGCCCGCCAGGGAGGCCAGTCCGACGCGCAGCGAGGAGCCCATGCCCCGGGCCCAGTCCGGGTTCTCGGCCGTCTCGTACGCCGCGAGGTCGGCCCGTTCCCGTACGGCGCCGGCCGCCGCGCCCAGGACGATGTGCACCGGATCGCAGCCGCCCTCCCGCAGCACCCGGGCCGCGTTCTCGACCAGCGGCCGGCCGCGGAAATCCAGCAGGGCCTTGGGGCGGCCGCCCAGCCGCCGCCCGCCGCCCGCGGCGAGCAGCAGCCCGGCGACCGGGCGGCGGGCGGGGGAGGGGGCCGGGGCGGGTGATGAGGTGTGTGCCATGAGGCCTGCTTACCCCATGGCCGGGCGCGGCGGGCGGCGCGGGCCGGGCGTGGCGGCGGGGCCGGGTGGCGGACCGTACCGCAAGACGCCGCCGGACGCCCGTCGGAATTCGGTGATCCTGATTTCGCTCTCCGTATGGCGCGGAGCGCGCAGGGTGGCGTTAACTGGCCCGCGATCGCGGAGCGGGGCCAACGGCCGTGGAGGGTACCGTCGTTGTGGAGCAGAGGCGGCAGCACAGGCGAGTCGCAGGAGCCGGGGACGACCCACGGGCCGTCGCCCTGTGCGGTGCGGTGGCCCGGCTGCGCCGGGAACTGGCCCTGCTGCCGGCGGAGTTGCCCGACCGCGCGGCGGCCGACGACGAACTGGCCGCACTGTACGCCCTGGTGAGCGCCGGTGACCCCGATGTGTACCGGCTGCGCCGCTCGCTGCTGCTGATCGCGGGCGCGGTCGGCTCGGTCAGCGCGCTGGCGTCCGCGCTGCGGGACGTACGGGACCTGATCGACCTGTACGGGAGGCTGCCGCGCCGGCACTGAGCCCCGGCCGTCCGGCGGCCGGGGCCGGGGGCTGCGCCGGGTCGCGGGGCTATGCCGGGTTCTGGTTGGCCAGGGCCACGGAGAGTTCGCCCGCGATCTCCTGGAGCACCGGGACGATCTTGTCGATGGATGCCTCGGTCACCCGCCCCGTCGGGCCGGAGATGGAGATGGCCGCCGCGGTGGGCGAGTCGGGCACCGGCACCGCGATGCACCGGACGCCGATCTCCTGCTCGTTGTCGTCCATCGCGTACCCGGCCCTGCGCACCTCTTCGAGGGCGTCCAGGAACGCGTCCGGATCGGTGATCGTCTTCTCGGTCGCGGCCGGCATGCCGGTACGGCCGAGCAGCGCCCGGACCTCCTGTGGCGGGTGGCCCGCCAGCAGGGCCTTGCCCACGCCCGTCGAGTGCGGCAGCACCCGGCGGCCGACCTCGGTGAACATCCGCACCGCGTGCCGGGACGGCACCTGTGCCACGTACACGATCTCGTCGCCGTCGAGCAGCGCCATGTTGGCGGTCTCACCGGTCTCCTCGACCGCACGCGCCAGGTACGGCCGGGCCCAGGTGCCGAGCAGCCGCGAGGCGCTCTCGCCGAGCCGGATCAGCCGGGGGCCGAGGGCGTACCGGCGGTTCGGCTGCTGGCGGACGTACCCGCAGGCGACGAGCGTGCGCATGAGCCGGTGGATCGTGGGCAGCGGCAGGCCGCTGCTGGTGGACAGCTCGCTCAGACCGACCTCGCCGCCGGCGTCGGCCATCCGCTCCAGCAGGTCGAAGGCGCGCTCAAGGGACTGGACGCCACCGCCGGCGGCTGCGGGCCTGGCTGCGGCGGCGGAAGTGCTGGCGCTGGACGGCGGCACGACGCGTTCCTTTCGGGGCAGGTGGTGGCGGGCTCGGCGCAGGGCTGTGACGTACGGGTGCCGGGACCGACGCCGAGCAGCCTACCGGTCCCCCCGGGCGGACACACGGCCTGTCGCACACTCGTTCCCGCCGGTCAGCGCCCATGCTCCGGTCGGGACCGGGTGCTGCCCGCGATCTCCGGAGGCGGCCACTGGCCGGAGCTACGTTCTGCTGGGCGAAATTCGGTATCCATTCTGTGGAAACCTCCAAACGTAGCCCGAGGTACCCGTTCTCGTCAGGAAACCGCCCGCGCGGTACGGGCGGGCGGCGGAATCCGTACCACCGCGCCCCGCTGGAAGGGGGGTTGACGGGGTGGGATCCCGAGTGAAGACTCCTTCAACAGAACGTTGAAATCCGTGGTGCGCCGCCCATGGGAAGCGTACGAGGAGGGGACCGGGTGTCCGAGATCGATCTGGTGCTGCGCTCCACGCGCGTCGTCACCCCGCAGGGGACGCGCGCGGCGTCCGTCACCGTCCGGGACGGCAGGATCGCGGCGGTGCTCCCGCACGACGCGCCCGTACCGGCCGGGGCCCGGATCGCGGACTGCGGCGACGATGTGCTGCTGCCCGGCCTGGTCGACACCCACGTGCACGTCAACGACCCGGGCCGCACCGAGTGGGAGGGGTTCTGGACCGCCACCCGCGCGGCGGCGGCCGGCGGCATCACCACCCTCGTCGACATGCCCCTCAACAGCCTGCCGCCGACCACCACCGAGGCCAACCTGCACACCAAGCGCGGGGTCGCGGGCCCCAAGGCGCACATCGACGTCGGTTTCTGGGGCGGCGCCGTGCCCGGCAACGTCAAGGACCTGCGCCCGCTGCACGACGCCGGGGTCTTCGGCTTCAAGTGCTTCCTGTCCCCGTCCGGCGTGGACGAGTTCCCGCAGCTGGACCAGGAGCAGCTGGCCGCCGCGCTCGGCGAGATAGCCGGCTTCGGCGGCCTGCTGATCGTGCACGCCGAGGACCCGGACCACCTGGCCGCCGCGCCGCAGCCGCACGGCCCGAAGTACGCCGACTTCCTCGCCTCCCGGCCCCGGGCGTCGGAGAACGACGCGATCGCCGGCCTGATCGCGCTCGTCCGGCGGCTCGACGCGCGGGTGCACGTCCTGCACCTGTCCTCCTCGGACGCGCTGCCGCTGATCGCCGCCGCCCGCGCCGAGGGCGTCCGGATCACCGTCGAGACCTGCCCGCACTTCCTCACCCTGACCGCCGAGGAGATCCCGGACGGCGCCACCGAGTTCAAGTGCTGCCCGCCGATCCGCGAGGCGGCCAACCAGGACGCGCTGTGGCAGGGCCTGGCCGACGGCACGATCGACTGCATCGTCTCCGACCACTCGCCGTCCACCGCCGACCTGAAGACCCCGGACTTCGGCGACGCCTGGGGCGGCATCTCCTCCCTCCAGCTCGGCCTGCCCGCCATCTGGACCGCCGCCCGCGGGCGCGGCCACACCCTGGAGGACGTGGCCCGCTGGATGGCCACCGCCCCGGCAGCGCTCGTCGGCCTGCACCACAAGGGCGCCATCGAGCCCGGCCGGGACGCGGACTTCGCGGTGCTCGACCCGGACGCGACGTTCACCGTCGATCCGGCCGGGCTCCAGCACCGCAACAAGATCACCGCGTACGCGGGGCGCACGCTGCACGGCGTCGTACGGTCCACCTGGCTGCGCGGCCGGCGGATCAACGACGGCGGGACGCTGGCCGAGCCGTCGGGGGAACTGCTGGTCCGGCAGCCGTAAGGCTTCGTGGCGCCCCTCAGGGGCGCCACCCCGTCTCCTTCGCCCACCCCTCCGCGACCTCCACCACCAGGTCGACGACCGGGTCCTTGGTCTCCGCGTAGCTGCCGCTGTCCGCCGTACGGTACGCGAGTTCGCGCTTGAAGCGGGCGTACGCCGGCACCGCCTCCGGATGGGCGCGGAACCAGTCGCGGAACAGCAGCGCCAGCCGCTCGTTGGGCGAACCGACGCGCCGGACGTGCAGGTTGACGTCCGGTCCGGGGCCGCCGCGCCGCGTCCACAGGCGCTTCGCCCACCGGGCCGGATCATCGTCCCGGCCCGCCGGTACGTGGTCGCTCTCATGCCGCGAGCGGACGAATCCCCGGGCGGCCAGCGGCGCGTCGAAGGCGTCCGCGGCCTCCGCCAGGTCCGCCACGCTCACCTGGAGGTCGAAGACCGGTTTGGCCGCCATACCGGGAACGGACGTACTCCCGATGTGCTCGGCCCGCCGGGCCACCGGCGCGAGCAGGGCCAGCAACTCCGCGGTGAGCGCCGCCCCTTCGGCCGCCCAGCCCGGATGCGCGTCGACCAGGACCGCACGCGTGCTGCCCTCCTGCACGGCCTCCGCCACGACCTCCAGGAACGCGTCGTGCAGGTGCCCGTTCGTGACCAGCGCCGAGCCGTCGCCCTCCAGGACCGGCGCCCCCGTGAGGTCGGTGATCCGGCCGCCGCCCTCCGCCATGATCACCGCCAGCGGGGCGAGGTCCTCGTAGGCCATCGGGGGGCCCGCGATCACCCAGGCGTCCGCCCGCCCGGTGAGGACGTCCAGCACGCCGCCGCCGGTCGGTACGAGAGACACCCGCCGGTGCAGCGCCGTCAGCAGGGGCTCCGGCCACCCCGCGATGGTGTGCGCCTGCGTACGGGCGCCGGTCAGGTCCGTACGCCCGTCGGCGTGCAGCCGCCCGCGGCCCGAGCGCAGCGCTTCCAGCGGGTCCGGGGCCTCGCCGAGCAGCAGCCAGCAGCCGAGGCCGCGCCCGGCCGCCACCGTCCGGCGGCTCAGCGGCAGGTTCACCACACCGATCGCGGGCCCGTGTTCGTCCTCGTACGCCAGGCCGCAGGAGAACGCCGGTGCCCGGTCGGCGAACTGCCGGGCGCCGTCGCCCGGGGCGGTCACCCAGCGCCGCCCGGACGTCCCGGCTCCCTCCCCGAGCACCGCGTCCGCCGGGAACGCCGCGGCCAGTTCCTTCCGTACGGAATCCTCGACGGCGAGGCCCACCGCGGTCGCCCCGGCGTCGTCCACCTGGTGTACGGACGGCGACCCGCCGCCGTGGCACGCCTCGGCACTCATCTGCCCTGCGCGCGTGGCGAGGCGGACCGCGAAGGTGAACAACTCCTGGGAGACGGGCGGGGCGCCGGTGCTGTGATCCATGACGCGAGCCTGCCACAGGCCCTGGCGCGCGGGGGCGGCGACGTTGGAAGGTATGTCCACGTTGTCCGTCCGGCACCGGGCGCCCGGACCCGCCCGGGTGAGGAGTGCGGTATGGAACACGAGGAGCTGCGACGGCGGTTCGCGGCGCTGACCACGGCCCATCTGGCGGACGCGTGTCTGCGCGCCCGGACGCCGGTGCGCTGCGCGCCGCCGTCCCTGCGGGCCCTCACCCCGGGCGACCGGCTGGCCGGCCGGGTGCTGCCCGCCCGGCACGCCGGAAGCGTCGACGTCTTCCTCGAAGCGCTGGAATCCGGCGCCCCCCGGTGACGTGCTGGTGGCCGACAACAGCGGCCGGACCGACGAGAGCTGCGTCGGCGACCTCGTGGCCCTGGAGGCGCAGGCCGCCGGGCTGGGCGGCATCGTCATCTGGGGCCTGCACCGCGACACCGCCGACCTACGGGAGATCGGGCTGCCGGTCTTCAGCCTGGGCGCGACGCCGACCGGCCCGCGGCGCCTGGACGCCCGCCCGGACGGAGCGCTGGACAGTGCCGCGGTGGGGGAGTGGACGGTCGGCCGCGCCGACCTCGTGCTGGGCGACGACGACGGCGTCCTCTTCCTGCCCGCCGACGGCGCCGGAGACCTCTTCGCGCTCGCGGAATCGATCCGCGACACCGAACGCCGCCAGGCCGACCGGATGCGGGCCGGGGTCCCGCTGCGCCGGCAGGTGGAGTTCACCGCCTATCTCGCCGCGCGCCGGCAGGACCCCGCTCTGACGTTCCGTGACCATCTGCGGGCCGTGGGCGGGGCCGTCGAGGAATGACGGCCCGGTGCCCCGGCACACGGAACGTGTGCGGCGGGAAAGGCCCGCCGCACTCAATTCTTCGGACACAGATGGGTGTGCACGGCCTGCAGAATCTTCTCCGCCTGGGCGGCGCTGAATTGCGTCGCACCGGAGAAACGCTGCCGCGCCTGGTCCACCTGCTTGGCGTGGTCCTTCGGGAAGGAGTGGATCGTGCCGCAGGTGCTTCTGCCGCGGCTCACCGCGCGTTCCGGCTTGCCGTTCACGATGTCCCGGGAAATCGCGTCGAGCGCGGCTATGTAGCGGGCCTGTGTCGCGGCGTCCGGCTTCGGGGGAATTCCCAGCCGCGCCTCCGCGTCGGCGATCGCCTTGGAAGGCGCCTGCTCCGCCGACGGGGTACCGGCCCCGGTCGGCGCCGCGGACGGCCGGCTCTCGCCCTTGGCGCCGCCACCGCACGCGGTGAGTCCCGCGGCGGCGACGAGGGCGGCGGACAAGGCGATGGCGGTGCGGTGGTTCACGATTCTCCCCTGACCTGTGGACATGAGCGGTCATTCTGACAGGGAAAGCGCCTGACGCTAAGGGGAATTGGAAAAAACAAAGCTCCCTGTTTCCCGGTGCCGCAGTGTGCCGAGGCCGGCCGGTCATTCCGCGAGCGCCGCCCAGAACATCGCCTCGTACGCCTGGAGCAGCCGCCCGTAACGGTGCGCGAGGCGCGGCGTGACCCGTGACGTGGCGAGGCCGTGGCCCACCGCGGCACGGGCGAGCCCGGCGAGTTCCGTGCCGGGCCCGGCGAAGAGGTCGAAGAAGGCGCACGCCGCATCGGGAAAGGCGTAACGGGTCCGCAGGGCGTGCGCGACGGTGGCGCAGTAGCCGCCCCACGCCGCGAAACCGCCGTGCAGCGCGATCACCACGTCGGCGGGCTCCGCGCCCAGCGCCAGCCGGGCCACATACGACGGGTACGCCTGGCACCCCGCCCGCGGCTCATGGTCCCGCACGGCGTCCGCGGCCGGCCCGCAGGCGTCCGCGAGCCCCCGCAGCGCGTCGAGCGCCGCCGACTCGCCGTCGGCCAGCGCCCCGAAATACGCCGCCACCGGCGGATCGGCCTCGGCGCGGCGCGCCAGGTGGTGGAAGCTGCGCCGGTCGGAATCGATGATCAGCCGCTGTTCGAGGGCGAGCACGGTGAACACCTCGCGCGGCGCCTCGCCCGCGGCGATCCGCGCCACCAGCGGGTTGCCGGCCGCCCCGGGCGCCGACGCGCGCACCGCGTCCGCCAGGATGCCGTCGGCGGTGGGCGTGCCCGGCTGCTCCGCGGCGGACGCGTCGTTCTCCCGGGTCATGATGGTGCCTCCCCGTGTGCGGGCCGGTGGGGGTGGACCTGCCGAGCGCGTACGTACCGGCGAGTCTAGGACGCCGTGCGCCCCGCACGGGGGAGGCCGGACCGGTCAGCGGAAGGCCGGATCGGTCAGCGGAGGGCCGAGGCGCCTGCTGTACGGTCCCGCCGCGCGGTCGCCCCGCGCGCGCCGTCGTGCTCCGCGATGGCGTCCGCGACGAAGGTGTCCACCACGCCGTTGGCGACGAGGACCGGTACGCGCCTGCCGTTCAGGTCGACGTAGACGTACGACTTCGCCGCCTCGACCAGGGCCGGGAGCCGGTCGCGCAGGCGCTGCGCCGTCGTCTCGTCGCCCGCGCGGGACGCCTGCACCATGCGCAGTGCCGTACGGGCGGCACGGCCCCACGCGGCGGTTGCGTCCAGCCACGGCCCGCTGTCGTCGATGAAGCCGCGGTCGGGGAGGGAAGCGCGCAGTACTCCCGGCGCGTGCCGGAGCCCGCGCAGGGACGCGTCGAGGCGTTCCGCCCTCCCGCCCTCCCAGAAGCGGCGTATGGCGGCGGCGAGTTCGGGGGCCTGCCGCGGGTTGAGGGCGGAGCCGTAGTGGGCGTCGGCGAAGGCGCGCAGGGCGCGTTCGGTGCGCGGGGCGCCGCCGGACAGCTCCCTGAGCGCCGCGGCCCAGGAGGAACGGGCGTCGTAGGCCCGGTCGTTCCAGGCGTAGTCGGCGACCGTGAACAGGGCGATCTTCGAGGCGGCGGGCTGGATCATGGGGTTGGCCGTGATCCCGGCCAGCCGGGCGGGCAGCCCCCGCTCCCGCCCGTTGAACGGGCCGAGCAGCAGCCGGTTGGACACATAGTCGTTGACCGGGTAGTTGTCCCAGGTCAGGATCGGATGTCCGAAGACCCGTCGGGCCGCGTCGGCCTGGGCGACGGTCATGACCGTCGCGATGACCCCGACACCGGTCCACTCCACGAGCACGTCCGGGTCCAGCCGCGTCTTCAGCGCCGCCTTGTAGGGCGTCGGCCGCACGTCGTAGTACTCGGTCGGCACCATCTGGAGCCGCTGCGCTCCTTCGTCCCGGTGGGCGGCGATGAATGCGCGGTTGACCCGGTTGAGGAGGTGCGCCTGCGCGGCCCCCGCGGCTCCACCGCCCGTACCGAACCGCTCCTTGTCCGCCGCGCAGTTCCAGTCCGTGTAGCTGATGTCGTCCAGCGGCACTGCGAAGGTCCGTACGCCGATGTCCCACAGAGTCTGGAACTTGCCGGTCAGCGCCTTCAGGTCGGCGTCCGAGCTGTAGCAGACGGACAGGCCGGGCGAGAGCGCGTAGCTGAACCGCACGTGCCGGGCCCGCGCCCGGTCCACCAGCTCCTTGAGCTGGGCGAGCCGGTCCGCCGGGTAGGGCGAGCGCCACTTCTCGCGCAGGTACGGGTCGTCCTTGGGCGAGTAGACGTAGGTGTTCATCTTGTGCGCGCCGTAGAAGTCGAGCTGGTCCAGGCGCGCGGCGTGGGACCAGGGGGTGCCGTAGAAGCCCTCGATGACGCCGCGCAGCGGGGTGGCGGGCCAGTCGCGGACGGTGGTGCCGCGGACCCGGGCGCCGGGGCGCTCGCGGTGCGGGAGCAGCTGGCGCAGCGACTGGGCGGCGTAGTACGTGCCGGTCGCGTCCGCGCCGGCCAGCGCGATCCGGCCGCCGCCGACGGCCAGCGCGTACCCCTCGGCGGGCAGTCCGGCGGTGCCGCGCGCACCGAGGTCCGCCAGGGTCCGCGCGGCGCCCGCGCCGTCCACGTAGACGGTCAGGTTCCGGCCGCCGGGTGCGCGGGCGGCCCGTACGACCCGGTCGGCGCCCGCCCGCAGCAGGGAGCGCTCGACGACCTCCAGGGCCGGGCGGTCGGCCCGGGGCCCGGCGACGACCGTGACGGTGGGGGTGATGGTGACCGGGCCGTCGAGGGGGCGGACGGACTGCGGCGCCGGGCTGATGGCGGGCCCGGCGCCCGGCGGTGCCGCCCGGCCGTCGCCGGAGCCGGCGGCCCCGGTGGCCCCGGCGGGCGGGCCGGTGAGCGGGACGACGGCCAGGGCCAGGGCGAGGGCGGCGGTGACCGCCGTGCGCGTACGGTGCATCCTTCGGTCCTCCTCGGTACGACGAGGTTGCGAAACCGGCGTGGTGCGTGCGTGACGAGCGACAGCAGGTTTCACCCGGTGCGGGCGGAGGACAATGGATTTTCGCGTCGGGTGGAGGGACGTTCCGGCCGGAAGCGCCCGTGCGGGCGCCGTGCGGCGCCGGTCAGCGGTTCTTGGCGATGATGAAGATGAGGCTCATGAAGGCCAGCAGGGCGTGGGTGGCCACGACATAGATGAAGACGCGCACGTAGACGCCGCGCGGCGGCTTGTTCTCCACGTACTTGCGGGCGGGCGCCGGTGCGGCGGCGGGGGCGGCCTGGGGAGTGGGGTCGTCGGACATGGCAGGGGTTCCTTCCTCGGTCACAGGCCGCGGCGCGGTGTGGCGTCGCCGAGGCACAGCTCGGCCGCGCCGCTCTGCAGCAGCGTGTGGACGAACAGCAGCTCCGTGCCGCCGCGGGTGGCGGCGGCGATGCGGTGCGGGGTGAGCGAGTCGAAGTGGGCCGCGTCGCCGGGGTCGAGCACGTGGACCGTCTCGCCCAGCGTGAGCCGCAGCCGTCCCTTGAGGACGTACAGCCACTCCTCGCCCGGATGCACCCGTACCAGGTCGCCCTGCGCGCGCTGGGGCACATGCACCCGCAGCGCCTGCATGGCCCGCCCGGCGCCGCCCACCGTCCAGTACGTCCAGCCGCCCGCCGCGGACGGCTCGGCGCGGGCGGCCCGGATGACCGGGTCCCGTTCCGGTACGGCCTCGCCCAGCAGATCGGATACCGTCGTTCCGTACATGCGTGCCAGCGCGAGCAGCATCGGGAGCGACGGCTGGCGCTGGTTGGTCTCCAGCCGGGACAGGTGCGCGGGCGACAGCCCCACCCGCCGGGCGGCCGTCTCCAGCGTGAGGCCGGTACGGCGCCGCAGTTCGCGCAGCCGGGGCGCGACGGAGGGCAGTTCCTCGGGCGGCTCGCCCGGGGCGGGTCCGGCAGCGGTGTCGCTCATGTCCCCGGTATAGCCAGCTTTCGCCTCTCGGGCAAAAGTTTTGCCCCACAGGCAAGTGGATCATTTCGGGACGTACCGCCCGGCCGACCGGGCGCTCTCCGGTGAACTCGCGGGAAACATCCGCCCCTTGGCATTGACAGGTACCTGTCTACGCGCGTCATGCTGTGTCCATGAAGATCCCCCCACGTATCACCCGGTTCGGCGCCGTCGGCGCCCTCGCGTCGGCCCTGCTCGTCGGCGGGCCCGCCGTCGCCGCCACACCCACCACGACGGCCGCCGCCCCCGTGGCGCACACGGCCACCGTCCGTCCCGCCGCGCAGTTCGCGGCGGTCGGCGACATCTGTTACTCGAAGCTGCCCTCGCAGGCCCACGACACCCTGGACCTGATCGCCAAGGGCGGCCCCTTCCCGTACCCGAAGGACGGGACGGTCTTCAGCAACCGGGAGGGCGTCCTCCCCAAGCAGCAGAGCGGCTACTACCACGAGTACACCGTGAAGACGCCGGGCTCCCCGGACCGCGGGGCCCGGCGCATCGTGACCGGTGAGAAGAAGGACGAGGACTACTACACCGCCGACCACTACAAGTCGTTCGACCTGGTCGACCGGGGCTGCTGAAACGGTTGGCCGGTCGGGGCGGCGGAGGACGGGGCGGTTTCCCGGCCTCCGCCGCCGTGCGTCCGGGGCCGGTGGGCTCTGTGGCCGGTGGGCCCGGCGGGCCCGGTGAGTACGCGGGCCCGGTGCGCCCGGCGGGCCCGGTGAGCCCGTGGATCCGGCGTACGGCGGACACCGGGGCACACCCCCGCGGGAGCATTGTCAGCGCCTCCCGGTAGCGTTTCGGTGGAAACGACGAATGGGCGGGCAACGGTGGCAAAGGGACCAGGAGGTGGTCACCTGCGGCGCGGTGCGGCCCAGGAGACGCCGGGCGCCCGGCTGTTCCGCGGGGGCGCGGCGAAGGGTTTTCCGTCGATTGAGACGTCGATTGAGACAGGAAGGCGGCGAACTGCCGTGTACCGCTGGGAGATCACCCGGGCCGCTCTGGCGCAGCGTGTGTTCGCCGTCGTCCGCAGCGAGACGTACGACGAGGCCAGCGCCACCGCCGACACGCTGCTGTCCGCCGGGATCACCAGCCTGGAGATCTCCCTGACCACGCCGTTCGCGCTGGAGGCGGTCACCACCCTCAGCCGCGAGCTGGGCGACGACGCCGTCATCGGCGCCGGCACGGTCCTGGACGCCGTCTCGGCCCGGATGGCGGTGGACGCCGGGGCCCGCTTCCTGGTCTCCCCGAGCCTGGACGCCGAGGTCATCCGCACCGGCCACCGCTACGGCGTCCCGGTCTTCCCCGGCGTGGCCACGCCCACCGAGATGGTGCGCGCCCTGGAGCTGGGCGCCGACGCGCTCAAGCTCTTCCCCGCCTCCGCCCACCGCCCGGACTGGCTGCGGGACGTCCGCGCCGCCCTGCCGCAGGCGCCCGTGCTGCCCACCGGCGGTGTGACGGTCGACAGCGCGCCCGAGTGGATAGCCGCCGGCGCGGTGGCCGTGGGGATGGGCGCGGCGCTCTCGGAAGGCGACCGGGAGACCGTCGCCAAGCGGGCCACCGACCTGCTCGCCCGCCTCGCGGACGCCGCGCCGCAGCCGCCGGCCGGACCGGACACCGCGGGCCTCTACGACATCTGAGGCCGCCCGCCCCGCGGTACGGCACCCGAAGCCCCCTCGCCGCGCGGTACCGCATCCGAGGCCGCCCCGCCCCGCGGTACCGCAGGTGAAGCACTCCCCATGGAGGAGGTGCGCCCGTCCGACTCCTCCGTGGGGCCGATGCCGCCCGCCCGCGGTGTACGTACGGTGACCGAAAAACCTACGAGGGGCGGACAGGACCATGCCGGACATCATCGATCTGGGCGCGTACGGCCCGGATTTCGTCGCCGACCCGCATCCCTACTACGCCAAGCTGCGCGCCCAGGGGCCGGTCCACCGGGTCCGCCTCCCGGAGTCCGAGTCCTGGGCCCAGGACGTCTGGCTCGTCGTCGGATACGAGGAAGTGCGGGCCGCGCTGGCCGACCACCGGCTCGCCAAGGACTGGACCCGCGCCCCCGCCCCCCTCAACGACTCCGAGGCGCTGGCCGAGTGGCAGCTGATGAACATGCTCGACGCCGACCCGCCGCAGCACACCCGGCTGCGCAAGCTGGTGGCCCGGGAGTTCACCACCCGCCGCGTCGAGGCGCTGCGCCCGCGCGTCCAGCAGATCACCGACGAACTCCTCGACGCCATGCTGGCCGCCCCCGACGGCCGCGCCGACCTCGTCGAGGCGCTCGCCTTCCCGCTCCCGATGACCGTCATCTGCGAACTGCTCGGCGTGCCCGACATCGAGCGGGAGACCTTCCGCGCCTGGTCCAACGAACTGGTCTCGCCGACCGGCCAGGAAGCGACGATGACCGCCGCCCGCGACATGGCCGCCTATCTGGACGGCCTGATCGAGGCCAAGCGGCGGTCGCCGGGCGAGGACCTGCTGAGCGCCCTGGTGCGCACGAGCGACGAGGACGGCGACCGGCTCTCCCAGCAGGAACTGCTCGGCATGGCCTTCCTCCTGCTGGTCGCCGGCCACGAAACCACCGTGAACCTGATCGCCAACGGGGTCCGCGCGCTGCTCCGGCACCCGGCGCAACTGGCCGCGCTGCGCGCCGACCCCGCCCTCCTGGACAACGCCGTCGAGGAGATGCTGCGCTACGACGGCCCCGTGGAGAACGCCACCTGGCGGTTCACCACCGAGCCGGTCGAGATCGGCGGCACGGTGGTCCCGGCCGGCGAGGTCGTCCTGGTCGGCCTGGCGGCGGCGGGCCGTGACCAGGAGCGCTTCGCGGCCCCCGACACCTTCGACATCACCCGCGAGACCCGCGGCCACGTCGCCTTCGGCCACGGCATCCACTTCTGTCTCGGCGCCCCGCTGGCCAGGACCGAGGGCCGCATCGCGGTCCGCACCCTCCTGGACCGCTGTCCGGACCTGGCCCTGGACGCCGACGCCGAGGCGCTGACGTGGCGCCCGGGGCTGACGATCCGCGGCCCCCAGCAGCTTCCGGTGCGGTGGCGGTAGGCGCCCGGCGTTCGTAGAGGGGGGGCGGTAGCGGCGGCGTACGGGGAGGGCGCGGCGTAAGGGTATGTGGACGGAACGACGGCCCATGAGCCGTCCCGCCAGCCGGTCACGGCCCTCTCTCCCGTCCCACCAGCCGATCACGCCCTTCTCACCCGTCCCCGCCCTCTGTCACGCTGACGGCTCGTTCCGCCCGCCGCTCACGCCCCGCCGCGTACAGGAGCCGCTCATGCGCCGCGCCGCCGTCCTCTCCGCCCTGACCTGCGCCCTCGCCCTCGTCACCGCCGCACCGACGACCGTCCCGGCCGCCCCCGCGGTCCCGGCCGCCCGCGCGGGCCTGGCGTCCGCCGCGGCCCATCCCACCCGCCCGGCCACGCTCCTCGACACCGTCCCCCGCCGCGGTGTGCTCCGTGTCTGCACCACGGGTGACTACCGCCCCTTCACCCACCGCGACCCCGCGTCGGGGGCGTACCGCGGCGTGGACGTCTCCATGGCCCGCGATCTCGCCGCGAGCCTGGAAGCGAACCCCAGGTTCGTGGCCACGACCTGGGCGAAGCTGGTCGACGACCTGGCGGCGGGGCGCTGCGACATCGCGATGGGCGGGGTGTCGGTCACCCTCCCGCGCGCCCGCAAGGCGGCCTTCGCCGAACCCACCCGGACCGACGGGAAGACCCCCATCGTCCGCTGCGGAGACCGGGACCGGTACCGCACCCTGGAGCAGATCGACCGCCCGGGCACCACCGTCATCGTCAACCCCGGCGGCACCAACGAGCAGTTCGCCCGCTCGGTCGTCAAACACGCGACCCTCAGGGTGCACCCCGACAACACCACCGTCTTCGACGAGATCATCGCGGGCCGCGCGGACGTGATGATGACGGACGCGAGCGAGACCCGCTACCAGGCCAAGATCCACCCCGAACTGTGCGCCGTGCACCCGGACCGGCCCTTCACCTTCTCCGAGAAGGCGTACGCCGTACCGCGCGCCGACTTCCCCTTCAAGGAGTACGTCGACCAGTGGGTCCACCTGGCGAAGCACGACGGCACGTACAAGAAGTACGAGGACGCCTGGATGGCCAAGTGAAGAAGTGAACGCGTCACCGGCGCGCGGCCGGGGAACGGCCGGCGGACCGCCGGGGCCGGGCCCGGGGCCGGGCGCGGTCACCCGGCACGGCAGGCAGGGGCCGGCGCTTGTCCGGACAATGTGACCTCCGGACTTCCCGTCATCTGCCCGGCCGGATACGCTCCCAGCCGTGGGGAAACGCGATACAGACTCCAAGGGCGCCGAGAGCCCCGTCCGGTTCAGCGTGGACCGGAGCAGTCCGGTCCCGCTGTACTTCCAGTTGTCCCAGCAGCTGGAGACGGCCATCGAGACCGGCAAGCTGGCCCCGGGCAGCCTGCTCGGCAACGAGATCGAGCTGGCCGGGCGCCTCGGGCTGTCCCGGCCGACCGTCCGCCAGGCCATCCAGTCGCTGGTGGACAAGGGGCTGCTGGTGCGGCGCCGCGGCATCGGCACGCAGGTCGTGCACAGCCAGGTCAAGCGCCCGCTGGAGCTGAGCAGCCTCTACGACGACCTGGAGGCCGCCGGGCAGAAGCCCGCCACCCGCGTGCTCCTCAACACCACCACCGAGGCCACCGCCGAGGTCGCCGCCGCGCTCGGGATCGCGGAGGGCGCGGAGGTGGCGCTCGTCGAGCGGCTGCGGCTCACACACGGTGAACCCGTCGCCCACCTGCGCAATCACCTCCCCGCAGGGCTGCTCGACCTCACCACCGAGCGGCTGGAGGAGACCGGTCTGTACCGCCTGATGCGGGCGGCCGGCATCACTCTGCACAGCGCCCGCCAGGCCGTCGGCGCGCGCGCCGCCACGGCAGAGGAGGGCGCACGGCTCGGCGAGCCGGAGGGTGCCCCGCTGCTGACGATGCAGCGGACGACCTTCGACGACACCGGCCGGGCGGTCGAGTTCGGCTCGCACGTCTACCGGGCCTCGCGATACGCCTTCGAATTCCAGCTGCTCGTACGGCCCTGACCTCGCCGCCGGCCACCGGGCCCACTGTGCGGGTAAGAATGTTCTGACAAACCATTGACGGGGCTCGGCGCGCGCCGCTAGAACTCCTCCAGCCGCCCATCGGGCGGCACGGGAGAGAGGGCGGTTCCATGATGCGTACCGTGCGCAAGGCCCGTACCACCACCGGAACCCGGACCGTCCGGTCCCGCAGGGCCGGACTCCCGGCGGCCGTCGCCGCCCTCCTGCTCCTCGCCGGGTGCAGCGGCTCCGGCGGCAAGGGCGCCGAGGACGCGGACCACGCCGGCGGGCGGCCGGTCGACACGCCCCGCATGACGATCGGCATGGTCAGCCACTCCGGCGAGGGCGACACCTTCTGGGACATCGTCCAGAACGGCGCGGAGCAGGCCGCCGCCAAGGACAACGTGAAGTTCCTGTACGCCAACGACAAGGAGGGCGGCAAGCAGGCCGAGCTGGTGCAGTCCTACCTCGACCAAAAGGTCGACGGGCTGATCGTCACGCTCGCCAAACCGCGGGCACTGGCGGCCGTCGTCCGCAAGGCCGTCGCGCAGGGCGTCCCGGTGATCACGATCAACTCCGGCGGGCATTTCTCGGCCGCGTACGGGGCCCTGACTCACATCGGCCAGGACGAGACCGTGGCGGGCCGTGCCGTCGGCGAGGAGCTGAAGCGGCGCGGCTTCAAGAAGGCGCTGTGCGTCGTCCACGAGCAGGGCAACGTCTCCCTGGAGGACCGCTGCGCCGGGATCCGCGCGACCTTCCCCGGCCGTGTGGAGAACCTGAACGTGGACGGCACCAACGCGCCCGCCTCCCAGTCCTCCGTCCAGGCCGAGCTCCAGTCGGACCGGGACATCGACTCCGTCGTCACCCTCGGCGCGCCGATGGCCGCCCTGGCCGGCAAGGCCCGCGACGAGGCCGGCAGCAAGGCCCGGATCGGCACCTTCGACCTGAATCCCTCCGTGGTCGGGCTGCTGAAGAAGAAGGCCGTCGACTTCGCCGTCGATCAGCAGCCCTACCTCCAGGGGTACGAGGCGGTGGACCTGCTGTGGCTGCACAAGGCCAACGGCAACGTCCTCGGCGGCGGCAAACCGGTGCTGACCGGCCCGGCCATCGTCACCGGCAAGGACGTGCCGAAGCTGGAGGAGTACACCGGGCGCGGGACCCGATGACCCCACACGGAACAGGCGTAACGGATACTTGGGCGGCCGGGACCGATGATTTTCGGCCCAAACCCGGCAGAGCGCCCCAGGCGCACAGTGACAGCAGCGACAGCAACGAGAAGGGCACGACCTCGTGGCAAGGGTTCGGACAGGGGCACGCGCGGTGACCGCGGTGCTGGCAGCGGTGCTGGCCGCGTCCCTGGCGGGGTGCAGCAGCACCGGCGGCAAGCGCGCCGAGGAAGCGCGCGCCGCCCAGACCGCCGGCGGCAAGGCGGCCGTCAACACCCCGAGGTGGACCTTCGCGATGGTCACCCACTCGGGCGATGGCGACACCTTCTGGGACATCGTGCAGAACGGCGCCCAGCAGGCCGCCCGCAAGGACAACATCAAGTTCGTCTACGGGCACGACAAGGAGGCCCAGCGGCAGAGCCAGCTGGTGCAGTCCTACATCGACCAGAAGGTGGACGGCCTGATCGTCACCCTGGCCAAGCCCGACGCCATGAAGGACGTGGTGGCCAAGGCCGAGAAGGCCGGCATCCCGGTGATCACGGTGAATTCCGGCGCCGAGGTCTCCAAGGCGTTCGGCGCCCTGACCCACGTCGGCCAGGACGAGACCATGGCCGGCGAGGCCGTCGGCGAGGAGCTGAACGAGCGGGGCCGCAAGAAGGCCCTGTGCGTCCTGCACGAGCAGGGCAACGTCGGCCACGAGCAGCGCTGCGACGGCGCGCGGAAGACCTTCAAGGGCGACATGCAGAAGCTGTACGTGGAGGGCACCAACATGCCCGACGTGCAGTCCACCATCGAGGCCAAGCTCCAGTCCGACCGGGACATCGACTCCGTGGTGACGCTGGGCGCGCCGTTCGCGCCGACCGCCGTCAAGGCCAAGGAACAGGCCGGCAGCGACGCCGAGATCGACACCTTCGACCTGAACGCGAAGGTCGCCGACGGCCTTGAGGACGGCTCGCTCGGCTTCGCCGTCGACCAGCAGCCGTACCTCCAGGGCTACCAGGCCGTCGACCTGCTGTGGCTCTACAAGTACAACGCCGACGTCCTCGGCGGCGGCAAGCCGGTCTTCACCGGCCCCCAGGTGATCACCAAGAAGGACGCCGCGGCCCTGCAGGAGTACACGAAGCGGGGGACCCGATGAGCACCACGGACACACCGGTGGAGCAGCACGGCGGCCCGGACGAGCGGCTGGTGCACCGGTCGCTGGCGCGCCGCCTGATGAGCCGCCCCGAGCTGGGCGCGGTGGTCGGCGCCGCCGCGGTCTTCCTCTTCTTCTCCTTCGCCGCCGACACCTTCCTGCGCGCCTCCAGCCTCTCGACCGTGCTGTACGCGTCGTCCACGATCGGGATCATGGCGGTGCCGGTGGCGCTGCTGATGATCGGCGGCGAGTTCGACCTGTCGGCCGGTGTCATGGTCGTCAGCTCGGCGCTGGTCTCGTCCATGTTCAGCTACCAGATGACGGCCAACGTCTGGGTGGGCGTCGGGGTGTCCCTGCTGGTCACCCTGGCCATCGGGGTCTTCAACGGCTTCCTGCTGACCCGGACGAAGCTGCCCAGCTTCATCATCACGCTCGGTACGTTCTTCATGCTGACCGGCCTGAACCTGGGCTTCACCAAGCTGATCAGCGGCACCGTCTCGACGAAGACCATCGCCGACATGGAGGGCTTCGACTCGGCCCGGGTGCTCTTCGCGTCCCACCTGAGCATCGGCGGTGTGGACATCCAGGTCACGATCCTGTGGTGGATCGGCCTGGTCGCGCTCGCCACCTGGATTTTGCTGCGTACCCGCGCCGGCAACTGGATCTTCGCGGTGGGCGGCGGCGCGGACGCCGCGCGGGCGGTCGGCGTCCCGGTCATCAAGACCAAGATCGGCCTGTACATGGGCGTGGCGCTGGCGGCCTGGATCTCCGGCCAGCACCTGCTGTTCTCGTACGACGCGATCCAGTCCGGCGACGGCGTCGGCAACGAGTTCCTCTACATCATCGCCGCCGCGGTCGGCGGCTGCCTGATGACCGGCGGCTACGGCTCGGCGATCGGCGCCGCCGTCGGCGCCTTCATCTTCGGCATGGCCAGCAAGGGCATCGTGTACGCGCAGTGGAACCCGGACTGGTACAAGTTCTTCCTCGGGGCGATGCTGCTGCTGGCCACGCTCCTGAACGCATGGGTCCGCAAGCGGGCGGAGGCGACGAAATGAGCAGCCCGGAGAAGCCGCAGAAGCCGGAGCAGCCGGCGGGCGCCGAGGGCGCGGACACGCCCGAGGCCGTCACGGCGGCGGACGCCCCGCCGCCCGCCGACGCCGCCCCGCCCCTGGTCGAGCTGACGGACGTCAGCAAGTTCTACGGCAACATCAAGGCCCTGGAGGGCGTCTCGCTGGAGGTGCACGCCGGGGAGATCACCTGTGTGCTCGGCGACAACGGCGCGGGCAAGTCCACCCTCATCAAGATCATCGCGGGGCTGCACCAGCACGACGAGGGCCGCTTCGCGATCGAGGGCGAACCGGCCCGGCTGTCCTCCCCGCGCGAGGCGCTGGACCGCGGCATCGCCACCGTCTACCAGGACCTGGCCGTGGTGCCCCTGATGCCGGTCTGGCGCAACTTCTTCCTCGGCTCCGAGCCCACGAAGGGCGCCGGCCCCTTCAAGCGGCTCGACGTGCAGCTGATGCGCGAGACGACCCGTGCCGAACTGCTGCGCATGGGCATCGACCTGCGCGACGTGGACCAGCCCATCGGCACCCTCTCCGGCGGCGAGCGGCAGTGCGTGGCCATCGCCCGCGCCGTGTATTTCGGCGCGAAGGTGCTGGTCCTGGACGAGCCGACGGCGGCGCTGGGCGTCAAGCAGTCCGGCGTCGTGCTGAAGTACGTGGCGGCGGCCCGGGACGCCGGGCTCGGCGTGGTGTTGATCACCCACAACCCGCACCACGCCTACCTCGTGGGCAATCGTTTCGTCCTCCTCAAGCGCGGGGCGATGGCCGGCAGCCACACCCGGTCCGAGATCGCCCTGGAGGAGCTGACGCGCCAGATGGCGGGCGGCAGCGAGCTGGAACAGCTCAGCCACGAGCTGGCCCACGCGCCCGCCCCCGGCCACCTCGGCGGCCACCCCACGCATTGACCGGGGCGCGCCCGCGGCCGGTGGCGCCGGTTCCGGCGGGCCCGCGCCGCCATGCGCGCCCTGCCGCGGGTAGGGCACAATCGCACCGGACCGTGCACGTCACCGCCGCCGGCACGGCACCGCGCGCCCCGGGGCCCGCCCCCAACCGGCGCCCGGACCCGTACGACACCGAACGAGCACGACACCGGACCATGCACGCCCGAGGCCCCGGCCTCCCGACACCCGCAGGGACGAGACGACTCTTGCGAGCACGCAGCCGCCGCCACCGCAACGGCGAAGAGGTGGGTCGATGAGCACGTACCGGGACCGGGTGCACCGGGGGTCCGCCAGAGCGACCGTGCTGCGCACGGTGGGCACCCGCGAGCGGCGCTCCCACCTGAGCGCGCCCCGGGTGCCGACCGTCGGCATCGACATCGGCGGGACGAAGGTGATGGCCGGCGTCGTCGACGCGGACGGCACGATCCTGGAGAAGGTCCGCACCGAGACCCCCGACAAGTCCAAGAGCCCCAAGGTCGTCGAGGACGTCATCACCGAACTGGTGCTGGACCTCTCCGACCGGCACGACGTGCACGCGGTGGGCATCGGCGCGGCCGGCTGGGTCGACGCGGAGCGCAGCCGGGTGCTCTTCGCCCCCCACCTGAACTGGCGCAACGAGCCGCTGCGGGACCGCCTCGCGGGCCGCCTGGCGGTCCCCGTCATGGTCGACAACGACGCCAACACCGCCGCCTGGGCCGAGTGGCGCTTCGGCGCCGGCCGCGGCGAGGACCACCTCGTCATGATCACGCTCGGCACCGGCATCGGCGGCGCGATCCTGGAGGACGGCGCGGTCAAGCGCGGCAAGTACGGCGTGGCCGGCGAGTTCGGCCATATGCAGGTCGTCCCGGCCGGGCACCGCTGCCCGTGCGGCAACCGCGGCTGCTGGGAGCAGTACAGCTCCGGCAACGCCCTGGTCCGCGAGGCCCGCGAGCTGGCCGCCGCGGACTCCCCGGTCGCGTACAACATCATCGACCGGGTCGGCGGGCGCGTCTCCGACATCACCGGACCGCTCATCACCGAGCTGGCCCGCGAGGGCGACGCCATGTGCGTCGAGCTGCTCCAGGACATCGGCCAGTGGCTGGGCGTCGGCATCGCCAACCTGGCCGCCGCGCTGGACCCCTCCTGCTTCGTGATCGGCGGCGGCGTCAGCGCCGCCGACGACCTGCTGATCGGCCCGGCCCGGGACGCCTTCCGGCGGACCCTGACCGGCCGCGGCTACCGCCCCGAGGCCCGGATCGCCAAGGCCCAGCTGGGCCCCGAGGCCGGCATGGTCGGCGCCGCCGACCTGGCCCGGCTGGTGGCCCGCCGCTTCCGGCGCGCCAACCGCCGGCGCGTGGAACGCTATGAGCGGTATGAACGATCGGGCCGGCGATGACGGAGCTGGACACCCCACCCATGACCGACGAACAGGAGCCGGCGCGGCCGGAGCCGGGGCAGGCGGTGCGCGAGGCGTCGGAGCGGCCCGGGCCGGAGGCCGGGGCCCGGGCCGAGGCGCCCGCGCCGGCCCGGGCGAGCCGGCGCCGCCGCTGGCTCACCGCGCTGGTCATCTTCCTGTTGATCGCCATCCCGGCGGGCTACATCGTCATCTCCGCCGAGCAGAGCCGGGACAGCGGCCAGAGCAAGGAGGAGGAAGCCGCCGCCACCGGCCTCTACAACGACTACCCCTCCAAGGTGCAGCAGCGCATCTACAACGTCCCGGTCCCGGCCGGGTCCACGCCGGTCTACTACTACGAGGCCAACGCCTGGCACCGCAGCTCTCTCTACGTCCAATTCCGCACCAACGAATGGGGCCTGGACCACTACCTGAAGTGGGCCGGCACCAGCCGCGCCGCCCTCAAGGACGGCGAGATCACCATCACCGGGGCACAGGCGGCGAAGGTCGGCTGGGACCTGGCCAGCGGCGGCCAGTGGGCCGGTACGTCCATCAAGAACGAGGACCCGGGACCGAGCCAGCGCATCACCGTGAACTTCGACGAGCCGGGGCACCCGGTCGTCTACGTCGTCTCGACGGTTGCCTTCAAGCGCTGAAGGCCGTACGGCGGGCCCGAGGCCCCCTGCCCCTGGCACTGACCTGCACTCACTGCTGCGAGCGCCGTGCCTGTTCCTCTGCGGCGTCCAGTGCGGGCGCGAGTACGGCGAGCGCGGAGCGCAGCAGGTCAGGCAGCGATCCCGACGGCACGACGAGCCCCGCGCTTGCCGGGAGCGCGTCCGGAGACCGGAGCCACTGCTGGAGCGCGACCCGCACCGCGGCGGCCACACTCGCCGCGAGCACGCGGGCAGTGGGCGTGCCGGTGTCGCCGAGGCGCTCGCCGATCGCGGTGGCGAGCGGATCCTCGATCGCCGCGGTGGTGTCGAGGAACGCGTCCCGCAGCCCGGGACTGGCGGTGATCAGTCGCAGCTCGTCGTGCGCCCGCGGTGCGGTGTACTGCTCCAGGACCGCTTCCGTCAGGGCGTCGGCGAGGCGGTCGTGGGCGGGCCCGGCCGCCACCGCCGCGGCGACCCGCGCTTCGCGTTCCGCGGTGACGGCGGCGACGATCGCCTGTTCGCGGCTGGAGAAGTAGTTGTTGTAGGTCCGCGGCGAGACCCCGGCGGCCTCCGCGATGTCATCGACGCGGACCCGGTCGGGCCCATGCCGGAGCGCCAGCCGTAGCGCCGCCTCGCGCAACGCCACTCGGGTGGCCTGCTTCTTCTGTTCGCGCAGCCCGGTCCGCCTCGTCGTCACCCGCGCAGCATCCCAGCTCGGCTGCGTGCGCGCAAACTTGCGTACACGAAATATTGCGAGCACGCATTTTTTGCTCGTACCCTCGAACCCCCGACAGAAGGGTCAGGCGCCATGCGAGCCAAGGGCATCTGTTACGACACCGGCTTCGTCCGCGGCGGCGGAACCTCCCGGGAGCGCTTCGATTCCGGCCTGGTCGAGAAGGAACTGACCGTCATCCGCGACGATCTGCACTGCAACGCCGTCCACCTCACCGGCGGCGACCCGGAGCGCCTGGAGCTCGCCGCCCGGCACGCCGCCGCGCTCGGGCTGGAGATCTGGTTCTCGCCCTACCCGCTGGAACTGACGGCCGACGAGATCCTCGCCCTGTTCGCCGACTGCGCGGAGCGGGCAGAGAGGGTCCGGGCGCAGGGAGCCGAGGTCGTGTTCGTCACGGGCGTCGAGCTGAGCGTCATGAACCGGGGGTTCCTCGAAGGGGACAGCACCCAGGAGCGGCTCGGCCGGCTGCTGGGCGACCCGGACCGCCGGCCCGAACGGTTCGCCGCCCTCCGCACCCGTCTCGACGCCTTCCTCCGCGCGGCCGTGGCGGTGGTCCGCGAGCGCTTCCACGGCAAGGTCACCTACGCGGCCATCCCGTTCGAAGGCGTCGACTGGGACCTGTTCGACTTCACCACCTACGAACTCATCCGGTCCGCGGAGGTGGCCGACCGGTTCCGGGACGGCGTGCGCAGCCTCGTCGCCCGGTCCAAGCCGGTCGCCGTCACCGGTTTCGGCACGGCCGCGTGGCGCGGCGCCGGTGACATCGCACCCCGCAGCATGGAGATCGTCGAGTACGACGCGGTCACCGGCGCACCGCTCCGGCTGACGGGGGAGTACGAGCGCGACGAAGCCGGTCAGGCGGCGTACCTGAGCGAGCTGCTGGAGATCTTCGACAGCGAGGGCGTCGACAGTGCCTTCGTGTTCCTCCTAGCCCTCTACAACCTGCCCCACCGCCCGGACGGCGATCCCCGCGACGACCTCGACCTCGCCGGTCCCGGCATCGTCAAGGTCCTCGAAGGCCGTCACGGAGACACCTACCCGGACCTGCCCTGGGAGCCCAAGGCCGCCTTCGCCGCCGTCGCCGGCCACTATCGCGGCCGGCCGCCGCGGGCCGCCGGCGCACACACCTGACGGCCGCCGTCCCCGTCCGGGGCCGGGCCGCGCGACGGCCGGATCCGTACCCTCCGCAAGCTTTTCGTGCAGAACAATCAGGGCCACTCGGCCCTGGCCAACACCCCGGCCGTTTCCCGGAGTATCCCGGCCGGTACGGGACGGAGTGCGCCCGCGAACCTGCAACACCCCCCTGTAGCTGGGTATGTTGGACGCCGAACCGGCGCGGTCACGATCCCGTGGAGCGGCCGGCCGTGGTGCCTCGGCGGGGTGCCCGAGCGACGGGAGAGCAGGCAAATGAGCCAGGACGTGCGGCCTCAGTCCAGCACCGTTGACGTCAGCGTGCCGAGCGTGGCGCGGATGTACGACTACTACCTCGGCGGCAAGGACAACTACGCCGTGGACCGTGCGGCGTGCGAGGAGCTGAGCAAGGTCGTGCCCAGCACGCAGGTCCTGGCGGTCAACAACCGCCGGTTCCTGCGGCGGGTGGTCCGCTGGCTGGCGCAGGAACAGGGCGTACGGCAGTTCATCGACCACGGCTCGGGCCTGCCCACCCAGGACAACGTCCACCAGGTCGCCCAGCGGGTCGACCCGGACGCGCGGGTGGTCTACGTCGACAACGACCCCATCGTGCTCGCCCACGGCCGCGCGCTGCTGGAGGAGAACGACAACACCGCGGTCATCCAGGCCGACATGCGCGACACCGAAGGCATCATGGGCCACCCCGAGGTGCGGCGGCTGATCGACTTCGGCCGGCCGGTGGCCGCGCTGTTCGTGTCCGTCCTGCACTGCATCCCGGACGCCGACGACCCCGCCGCCCTGATCAGGCGGGTCGCCGAACGCCTGGCCCCGGGAAGCTTCCTGGTCGTCTGCCAGCTCGTCAGCGAGGACCAGGCCACCCGTGACTTCGTCACCGAGTTCATGCGGGTGAGCACCCACGGCCAGTGGGGCCGGGTGCGCACGGCCGCCGAACTCGCGGCCTTCCTGGACGGCTTGGAGATCCTCGAACCGGGCCTGGTGGAGGTCTCGACCTGGAAGCCGGACGCGGACATCGGGCCCAAGCAGCGCACCATGGAGTGGATCGAGTACGGCGGCGTCGCCCGCAAGTGGTAGCGGCGGGGGCCCCGCCGGTCAGCGCGCTTCCGCGGCCTCGACCAGTTCTTCCAGGATGGCCTGGGTCGTCCGGGGCGATTCGGACTGCGCGCTGAGCCGGTCCATCACGGCGAGGTAATGGTCCACGTCGTCGCGCTTGTCCAGATACAGCGCGCTGGTCAGCTGCTCCAGATAGACGATGTCGGGCAGGTCCGGCTCCAGGAACCGCAGGATGGTGATCGGACCGCCCGCCGCCGCGTGCCCGCCGAGGTGGAACGGGGCGACCTGGACGGTGATGTTGGGCCGCCGCGCCATCTCCAGCAGGTGCCGCAACTGGGCCGGCATGACGCCGGGGCCGCCGAGCGGGCGCCGTAGCGACGCCTCGTCTATCACCGCCCACAGCCGGGGCGCGCCGGGCGCGGTGAGCAGCGCCTGCCGTTGCAGACGCAGCTCCACCCGGCGCTCGATCTCCGTCCTGGACAGACTCCCGAGCCGGCACACCGCACGGGCGTAGTCCGCCGTCTGCAACAGGCCCGGGATGAACTGCACTTCGTAGGTACGGATGACGGAGGCGGCCTCCTCCAGGCCGATGAGGGTTTCGAACCAGCCGGGCAGCACATCGCTGTACCGGTGCCACCAGCCGGGAGTGCTGGTGCCGCGGGCCAGCGCCAGGAAGCCGGCGCGTTCGTCCTCGTCCGTGACCTTGTAGAGCGTCAGGAGGTCGGCCACATCGCGCTCCTTGCAGCCGACGCGGCCCAGCTCCAGGCGGCACATCTTGGCGTGCGAGCCGCGGATGGCCTCCCCGGCCGCCTCACGGGTGATGCCCGCCGCCTCCCGCAGCCGGCGCAACTGCGTTCCCAGGATGATGCGCAGGACCGTCGGTCCGCCGCGGGGATGGTCGATGTGCGGGCGCGGGGGCGGGATGCGGCCCGGCTGCGCGGCGACCATGCTGTCTCCCCTGTTGTCGGATGAACGGCCAGTCTCCCACCGCCCGAACTGTTCGTACAGCAGCGGTGACTATCCGGCCGACATATGCGTCATCCGAGTCCGGCCATCTCGTCGAAGTCCCCGTCCCTGGCGCCTTGGACGAAGGCCGCGATCTCGGCCCGTGTGTAGATCAACGCCGGCCCCTCCGGGTGCCGGGAGTTGCGCACCGCCACCCCGCCGTCGGCGAGAAGGGCCAGCTCGACGCAGTTCCCGTTGGGGTTGCTGCGGGAGCTCTTGCGCCACACCGCGCCCTCGATCGCACTGGCGCATATGCCATTGGGTAATGACTTCATGAGCTGCTCTCCTTGCTGGACGATCGTCCTCCGGCCCGCACGGACCCTGCGCGCGTGGCGTGAAACGAGCCCCGCGCAGCCGTTCCCGCCGATGCAATTGCAGATGTACTTGCAGCAGCGGGCGGCCGACGAGGATATTAGCCCTCCCGAACCGGGCGGCCCAGCCCCTGACTTGCCCCCATGGCGGAGAGTGCGATGACTACACATCCTGCACCGGCCGTGCACAACGTCCTCCGTGAGGAAGCGGGTGAGGACCAGGCGATGGGCGGCCTCAGTCTCTTCGCCGTGTGCGCGCTCGGCGGCTCCTACAGCACCGCGGCACGCGCTCGCCGCTTCACCACCACCACGCTCGAAGGGTGGGGCGTCCACGCGTCGGTCGTCTCGGACGCGGTCCTGGTGGTCTCCGAACTGGTCGGCAACGCCCTGCGCCACGCCACCCCCAGGGACACGGACACCGGCACACCCCGGCCGGACGCGGTGTGTGCGGCCTGGCTGGCCCTGGCCCATCAGGACTCCAGCATCCTGTGCGCCGTCTCCGACTCCAGCCGGGCCGTCCCCGCCCTGGCAGCCCCGGACCCCCTGGCGGAAGGGGGACGCGGCCTGTGGATAATCGACCGGCTCAGCGAGTGCTGGGGCTGGACCCCTCCGGACCGTACGGGCAAGACGGTCTGGGCCCAACTGCCGATCACCAGGTCTGCCGGGTGAGCCTGCGGTGGGGGCCGTCAGGCCGTAGTGCCTTGGCGACGGTGCACCGGCAATGACATCACCGGGTGCGGCACGTTCACACGGCGCCGCGTCGGCGTCGGGCCTGCCATACGGCCGCGCCGACCAGAGCGACGACGATGCCACCTCCGAGCAGCAGCCCTGCGGACGGACCACCGCCCGAACCCCCGTCATCGCGAGGGCTGTTGGTGCCGCTCGCGGGTCCGGAGCCGTCGGCCACCGCTTCTCCGCAGCCGCGCCGCGGATAGCCCGCGATGGCGCACAGCAACCCCGAGGATCCGTACCGCAGGGGCGGCGCAGCCTTGGCCAGCGCCTCCGCGGTGGTGGCTTGCGGCGGCAACTGCACGCAGTGCGAACGCACCGCCGGGGGCTTCTCTCCGGACGGGGCGTCCTGCGCTGTGCCGAAGTCCAGGACCAGGGCGACCCGCTTGGTGCCCGCCTTCGCCGGGGTGGCGGCGCAGACCGCTTCGAAGTCGGCGGGAGCACGGGGGACGACGGATGCCTTCGTGTCCGCCTGGAAGACGGCGAAGCGCAACCCTTCCACGGCGCCGTCGGCCGGGCGGTAGGTACCCGGGCCCTCGGCCGTGGTGCGCCAGGTGCCGTCGTCCCCGTGCCGCAGCGACCAGTAGCGGAAGGCGTCGGCGTGGGCGGGCGCCGCGGGGGCCAGCGCGAGCGTCGCGGCGGTGGCCGCCGTGGCCAGGCCACGGCCGAGGGGTCTGACGCTGAGTTTCACCGTGTGTCTTCCGTCTGCCTGGTGCGGGCCGCTGCGTAGCGCGGGAATTTCCGGGGCATCCCTTGGTGCGTGCCGGAAGGGGAGTGTACGCAGCGAAGGGTGTCCGACGGGCCACTCCTGGCGGTGCCTGCCCGGAAGCCGGCTGTACTCTGCGTCACTGCACGGGAAATCCGGCTCATTCTGGAGGGGCAGCAGTGGAGAAGACGGACGACGCCGACCCCGCACCGCGGTCGCGGCCCGCATTCGTTGTGGCTGCGACGCACAGCAGCGCCGGCAAGACGACCGTCACGGCCATTCTGCTGCGCCTCTTGCGCGAACGCGGGCTGCGGGTACAGGCCTTCAAAATCGGCCCCGACTTCATCGACCCCGGATATCACCGGGAGATCACCGGACGCCCGTCGATCAATCTGGACCTCTGGATGATGGGGGCCGAGGGGGTACGTCGCTCCTACAACCGCTGGTCCGCGGAGGCGGACGTATGCGTGATCGAGGCCATGGGCGGCCTGTACGACGGGGAGAACGGCACGGAGAGGGGAAGCGCGGCGCACCTCGCCAAGCTCCTCGGCCTTCCCGTCGTGGTCGTCATGGACGTGTGGGGCATGACGCGCACGTCCGGAGCCGTCCTCGGCGGCCTGCTGGCCTTCGACCCCGAGGTCCGGATCGCGGCGTGCGTCCTGAACCAGGTCGGCAGCCGCACCCACGCCGAGATGGTGCTCACCGCGCTGCCGGACCATCTGCGCGAGCTCGTGGCCGGCTGGGTCGAGCGGAGCGAGCATTTGCGTGTCGACGAGCGGCACCTCGGACTGACCACGGTCGAGGAAAATCCGACCGGCGCCGCGGAACGCGCCCGCGCACAGGCCGCTTCCGGCCGCACGGTGGATATGGACGCGCTGCTGGCGGCCACCCGCACCGCATTGCCCCACCCCGCCGAAACACCCGCACCCCACCCACCACGCCGAACTGGCCCCGGTGTGCCCCGCGCGCGGCTGGCGGTGGCCCGTGACGCCGCGTTCTGTTTCTACTACGAGGAGAATCTGCGCGCGTTGGAGGACACGGGGTTCACACTGGTGCCCTTCCGGCCCACCGTCGATCCGCGGCTGCCGGATGACGTGGACGCGGTCTACCTCGGCGGCGGCTATCCGGAGAGCTTCACCGCCGAGCTGGCCGCAAACCGCTCACTGGCGCGAGAGCTGAGGACCCGCGCCGAGCACGGAATGCCGATCTACGCGGAGTGCGGCGGGATGATGTACCTCGCCCGGTCCCTCACCGGCTTCGACGGAGAGCGCGCGACCATGACCGGCGTCCTCCCGATCGATGTGGTGATGGACCGCCAGTACCTCTCCATCCATTACGTCGATGTGCGCACGCAGGCGCCGTCCCCGCTCGGTGAGGCGAATCAGCGAGCCCGTGGTCAGGAGTTCCACCAGTCCCGCATCACCGATGCCGGGATCGAGCCGAATCTGTACGAGGTGACCACGAGCACGGGCGAACGCCGCCGTGCAGGGTTCCTGCTCAACAACGTGGCGGCCGGCTACATCCATCTCCATTTCGCCCTGCACCCGGAAATCCCGCGCAATTTCCTGAGCGCCGCTCTGAGGTACGCGAAGACGGCGCCCGCCGTATGAGATCGGAGAAAACCTTGAAGCGGATCACGCTGTTCCGTCGCCGCCGGCTCCGGTCGGTCGCGATGGCGGCCGTTCTGGCGGGGCTGATTCCCCTGCTGCCGGGCCAGGAGCCCACGAGCGCCGCCGCGTCGAACGCCTCACCGGCACCCAAGTCCCTCAAGACCGCGACCATCCACTTCGCCCCGGAAGAAGGAAAGGTGGCGAACAACCGCGCCAAGATGGTCGAGCTGGCCGACGAGGCAGCCGGCAAAGGTGCCAAACTCATCGTGCTGCCGGAGATGGCCACCAGCGGCTACTCCTTCTTCAGCCGTGCGGAGATGGCCGAGGCCGCGGAGCAGGTCCCCGGAGAAACGACCGACGCACTCGGCGCCGTCGCCAGACAGCACCGCGCCTACATAGCGTTCGGCATGCCCGTCTACGAACCCGACACGCGCCGGTACTACAACTCGGCCGTTCTCCTCGGCCCGGACGGCAGGACCCGCGGCGTCTATCACAAGCGCAACCACCTGATCGAATCCTCGTACAACGCGTCGAGCTTCGAGCAGATCCCGACCTTCGACACCGAATACGGCAGGATGGCGCTGGTCATCTGCTCCGACATGTTCAACTCCCAGTTCCCCAGAGCGGCCGCGGTGCAGGGGGCGGACATCCTGATCGCACCCGCCAATGTCGGGATCGACACGGACTTCGTCCGCGTCCGGACCTTCGAGAACGACTTCTCCATGATTGTCGCGAACCGCTGGGGCAAGGGCACCAAGGGGTCGAAGCCCGATGTGTTCACGCAGGAAACCTTCACCGTGCCATCGCCGTTCCCCTACGATTTCGATTTCGGGTCGCGCAGCGTCATCATGACCCATGACGGCAAGGTCCTCGCGGAGGTGAGCGGCCAGTCCGATCAGATCGGCTACGGCGAGGTCCCGGTGCGCACGTCACGGACCTTCCCGGTGGAGCGCAAACCCGCGATGTATTCCCTGATGGGCCAGGACACTCTGGAGCCGTATACCCAGAAGCAGTTCCAGCAGCCCGACCCGACCACCTTCACCGCCGCCGCTGTCGACCCCGGTCCCAGCACCACACCCTGGCAGGCCGCCCTCGATGCCGCGGCCAAGGCCACGTCCCGGGCCGAGTCCGACGGCAAGAAGCTGCGCCTGATCGTCTTTCCGGCCGACTACTTCCCGGGCGCCGACACGGCGGGCCTCGCGAAGCTGAAAGCGTTCGCCACGAGTCACCGGACCGACCTGCTCATCCACTACCCGGCCACCGCCACCGAGGTGCCCAAGAGCACCCTGATCGCCTCGACGGGACAGTCCTACGAGTACCGGCGCACTCACCACATGCGCGGCGAAACACTCCCCGAGGACCGGCTGTCGAACGACTACCTGGTCATCGACCGCGACTACGCCCGGCTCGCCCTCATGCAGGACGTCGACATGATGCCGCCCGAGACCGCCCACGTCCTCGCCCGCATGGGAGTCGACGTCGTCGCGATGAACACCGACTGGCGCGACCCGGTCCGCAGCGCCCTCTGGAAGAGCCGCACCGGCGACTACCTGCACATCGTCACCGCCAACAAGTCCGGCCCGGAAGGGGTCTACCTCGGCGGCTACAAGGCGGATCCCAGCTTCACCGAGGCCGAAGGCACCGTGATCCGCGACATCACCACCGGCGATGTCCGCGCCAAGCCCTCGGCCCGCTTCTTCGACCCCACCACCCTCCTCAAGCCGTGCCAGGAAGAAGCCCGCACCTGCTGACCCCGGACGAACCGGCGAACCGGGGCTCTGACCACCTCACATGACCTCCTGAGGCCCGGGCCGGCCCGCGCGGGCCGGCCCGGACACGCTCGGCTGTCCGCTCAGCCTCGTGTCATCAGCGGACGACCGAGGCCGGCCGGAAGTCGGTCACGGCAGGATCTCGACGTACCCGTCGATTCCGTGCACACGGATCCGCTGCCCGTCACGGATCAGCCGGGTGGCCCGCTCCACGCCCACGACGGCCGGCAAGCCGTACTCCCGGGCGATCACCGCGCCGTGGGTCATCAGGCCGCCCACCTCCGTCACCAGGCCCGCGATGCCGACGAACAGCGGCGACCAGCTGGGGTCCGTGAAGGTCGTGACCAGGATGTCACCCGCTTCGAGATCGGCCTCCGCCATGTCGAGGACGACGCGGGCGCGCCCCTCGACGGTCCCGGCGGACACCGGGAGGCCGGCCAGGGCGCCGTCCGGTACGTCGTCGCGCCGGTACGCCCCGGTGAGGGCCTCGCCGTCCGATGTGAGCACCCGGGGCGGTGTGAGCGCGTGGTACGACCGGAACGCGTCCTTGCGCTGCTGGACGATCCGGCCGTCCACCTGCTGCGAGCGCACGGCGTCGTGGAGTTCCTGGAACGTGAGGTAGAAGATGTCCTCCTTCTCAGGAAGCACGCCGGCCTGCACGAGCCGCCCGGCCTCCTCCAGAAGGGCCTGCTTGTAGATGAAGTAGCGGCTGATGATGCCGTACTTCGGGTACTCCCGGTATCCGATGAAGGTGCGGACCCGGTCGATCATCCGCTTGGTCTCGTCGGCTTTCCGGTCCCCGTCGGGCAGGGCCCGCAAGCGGGACAGCACGTCCTGTTCCTTCTTCAGCGCCGCCTGCCGGCCTTCCTCGAAGCGGCGCCCGGCGGCGCCCGGCCCGAAGTTCCGCACGTTGTCGAGGATCACGGGGACGAGCGTGGTGGGGCGCTCGCGCCAACGTGGCCTCGTGATGTCGATCTCGCCGATGCAGCGCATGCCGTACCGGTCGAGGTATGCCTCGATGGCGTCGCGCGCCTCGGCCCCGCCCGCCGGCTTCGGCAGTTTCTCCAGGAAATCCTCGTCCTCGGCGCCGACGCCCTGGAGGAACGCCACCACCTCCGGACGCGAGCGGATCACGTCGGCGACGTCGAGCAGCGCCAGCCCCATCTCCGAGGTGATGTTGCCGGGGGCGGACAGGGTGAGCGTGTCGGCCGCGTTCTTCTCACCGAGCCACTCGTGCAGCTTGTCGTTGAGCCACCACGTGGCCTCCATCCCCGCCATGATCACCTGGAGGCTCAGCGGATCGCTGAGGACCCGCTTGTGCTCCTCGAAGGCCTCCAGCAGGAAGTCGAACAGCGCCGGTCCGCTCTGCGACCGGATGCCGCGCTCCAGGGCGGCGACGGACGCCCGGCTGCGCTCGACCAGCTCGGTGACGATGGCCGGGTCGGTCCCGACCGGGGTGGGCGCGGCGCCGGCCGGCGGCCCGCCGGGGCCCGCGTCCGGGAGCGAGGGGACGAAGCCGCCGCGGTCGAGGACGGTCTCCAGCGCGTCCCTGACCAGCGGATCGCCCCTCCCCACGAGGTCCAGGAGGCCCGCGCGGCTGGCGGGCGAGGCCAGGCGCCGGGTGACGTCCACGAACAGCCTCCCGCCGGCCTCGTGCATCGGCACCATGGCCGTCAGCTGCCAGATGGAGAGTCCCAGGGGCTTCATGGGGTCGGTCATCATCTGCTGGTGGCCGACGGAGACGTAGACGTGATTCTCCTGGTCGCCGCTCTCGGGGACGGGGAACAGGGTCGTGATCGGCCGGCTCTGCACGATCCGGAAGCCGTCGTCGACCAGGCACCACTCGATGTCCTGCGGGTGGCCGAAGTACGCCTCGATCCGCCGACCGAGCCGCACGAGCTGCACGACCTGCGCATCGGTCAGCGCCGGCTGCTCCTGCCGCTGCGGGGCGATCGCCACTTCCCGCGTACCGCCGGCCGGCAGGGCGTGTACGGCACGCTGTTTGGCGGCGATCGTCCTGGCGACGACTTCGCCGTCCCGCACCGTGAAGACGTCCGGGTTCACCAGGCCGGAGACCAGGGCCTCGCCGAGCCCGAATCCGGCGTCCACGGTGGCGGCCTTCCGGTCGCCCGTGACGGGGTCGGCCGTGAACAGGACACCGGCCGCACGCGGCACGACCATCCGCTGCACGACCACGGCCATGTGGACCGTACGGTGGTCGATGCCGTTCCGCCGGCGGTAGGACACGGCCCGCTCGGTGAAGAGCGAGGCCCAGCACCTGCTGACGTGCTGGAGGATCGTCGCAGGCCCCACGACGTTCAGGTACGTGTCCTGCTGGCCGGCGAAGGAGGCCGTCGGCAGGTCCTCTGCCGTGGCGCTGGACCGGACGGCGTAGGCGGCCCGGTCGCCGAGCCGGGCGAGCGCGCGGGTGATCGCCGACGCGAGGTCGTCGGGCATGGCGATGCCCTCGATGGTCTTTCGGATCTCCGCGCCGAGCGCGCGGACCGCCTCCCGGTCGTCCGGGTCCGAGCGCGACAGCCGATCGAGCAGTTCGTCGATCGACGGTGCTTCCGCCATGATCCGCCGGAAGGCGTCCGTCGTCACGCAGAAGCCGGCCGGCACGTCGATGCCTTCGATCCGCGACAGCGCGCCCAAGCCCGCGCCCTTGCCACCGGCAATCGCGACCTGGGACTCGTCGATCTCCTGAAGGTCCAGCACGTACTGCTCGATCACCGCGACACCTCCGGGGCCGTCCTGCTCCACTGCACTCCGCCGGCCGGTCGAATCACCGGCACGGCCATCGGTCGGACAGCACCGTGTCCCTTGTACGTCGACAACAACACACGCACGGTGTGTCCCTCATTTCCGCAGGTTGTGGCCTTGGCCGACGATTCTGCGCCGCCACCCGGGCCTTGCCGCAAGCCCCCTGGTGCGCTATAGGTTGAGAGTGGCAGGGAGATATCTCCTTGCCATTGTCTTTTTGCCGCCCGCTGGAACGGCCCGGAAAGTCCCGATCGGGAACGGCCCGGAAAGTCCCGATCGGCCTCGATGCGCGTAGGCGGCGAAGATCTCAGCCCCGACAGCCCAGTGTCCGGCCCAGGACGTGGGTTCGGTTCCCGGCAGCGCTTCGTAGTGGCGCTGGGCCTGCTCCAGTCCGGCGACGGTCATCGCGGTCTCCACCAGCGTTCGGCACCGCGGGGCACGCCGGTTCGTACTTTGCAACGCTCGTTGCAGGTTGGTTTGACTGTGGCCAAGTGTTGCGTCTCTAATGGATCTCGAACGCGGGGTTTGTGGTTGATCCGCCCCAAATCCCGCCGTGCGAGCCTTGTGCCGCTTGTCGGTACCGGGCTCACCTGGGCGCGGGGTGCCTGCTGGCGGCCCGGCCCGTCGCCGGAGGCGCGCGTCCCCCCATCGGGCGCCTCCGGCGAGAACTTTTCATGACCACTTGAAAGTTGGGAAGCCGTGGACACCGAGGCGACCAGTACGCGGCCCTCGCGCAAGAAGGAGTTCATCGCGGGCCCGGACGTCGTGGTCGGTGCTGGGCCGCTCGCTGGGGGAGGGTTACGTGTCGGGGCTTCGCCTGGTCGGCCTGGCGGCGTCCGGTTTTCGGCGCGAACAGGACAACGGCCCCGACCTCGGCGCGAGCCTCCACGCATCGGTCCTGGGCGGCGACCGATAGCGCGCCGATCCGCCGAGTGAGCTGACCGGCGCGAAGATGGCCCACGGCGGTGAGGGGGGAAGACCGCCGTCAAGCCCGCGCGTGTCCCTTCGGCTTCCCCGTAGCGACAACACATCGTCGGCCGGCGATGCCTGGACGTTCAGGGCGCCCGGCTCCCGCCGGTGCTCACCCTGTCGATGCCCTCCGTCATGCCCGTCGGCTCGCTGACGGTGACCAGGCCCTCGCCGACGCGGATATCAGGAGCATCCACGTCGTGGTGTTCCGCCCGCCGGAGCCCCGGACCCTCACGAGTGGCAGCACCGTGAGCCATCTGGTCGCGGCGACCGAGCGCCGGGGGAACGTCCCCGCGTGCCCCGGTGAGTACCCGGGCCGCCGCGGCGGCCCCACACGATGACCTTCGGCCGTGGCGGCGCACCGGGCCGCCGCTCGCACCCGGCGACGCACTCCTGACGTGACGACACCGTCGAGGGGGACGCCGGCCCCGCTCCCACGTGCCCGGAAACGCCGCCGCCTTCCCACGCCACGTCGCGTTCTCCAGCCGTGCCCTGTCCCTTTCCCACCTGGCTGCCCCGTCCACGTGGCAGCCTCCCGATCACAGAAGGTGAAGGCCATGTCCACCCCCCTCTTCCAAGAAGTTCTCGTCCCGGCCGACTGCGGCTGTCCCGACTGCGACGCGGCCCGGCAGGCGGCGCGTTCGGTGCGGGCGGGGCGCACTGCGACCGGGGCGCTGATGGTTGCCATGGCGACCGTCACCACCGTCGCCGGCGCCGCCCAGGTGCTCTCCGCCCAGCCCGCCGCGGCGGCGAGCGCTGCCACGGCCGCCCGGCACACTGGGCAATACGCCTCGTACCACGGGGCCGTGACGAGCCGGACGGAGATCGTGCGCCGCGCGCAGCACTGGGTGGACCGCGGGGTCCGGTACAGCATGAGCAGCTATTACGAGGGGTACCGACAGGACTGCTCGGGCTTCGTGTCGATGGCGTGGGGGCTGTCCGGCAGCCAGTGGACCGGGAGCCTGGCCTCCTACGGGATACGTGTGGGCAAGGACGAGCTGCAACCGGGCGATATTCTCCTGTACCACAATGCGGCGAATCCGACCTATGGCTCGCACGTCGTTCTCTTCGGTGGCTGGTCGAATTCCGCCCGAACCAAGTACGTGGCCTACGAATTGACCAAGCCGCACGCGCTGCGGCGGGTGACTCCGTTCCCGTACTGGAACCACACGTCGGGATATGTGGCGTACCGGTCGCGGGCGGTCGCGGCTGGTGGAGCCGGCCAGGGTGATACGGGTACGTCGTCCGGGCCCGTAAGCGGCGCGTTCCCCGGGGCCGGGAAGTTCGGTGCCGGGCAACACAACGACTACGTCACGCAATTGGGCCGGATGCTGGTACAGCGCGGCGGCGCACGCTTCTATACCGTGGGCCCCGGGCCTGCTTGGGGCCGGGCCGACGAGCAAGCCACTGCCGCGTTCCAGCGCGCCCAGGGCTGGCGCGGTGCGGAGGCCGACGGCATCCCTGGTCCGCAGACCTGGCAGCGCCTGGTCAAGGGAACCGGCAACGACATTCCTGCGGCGCATGGCTCCGAACAGGCGGGCGGCGCACCGAGTTTCCCCGGACGCGGCGTCTTTCGACCGGGCCAGTCGAACGACTTTGTGACCCAGCTCGGACGGCAGCTCGTGAAGAAAGGCTTCGGAGGCCACTATGCGGTGGGGCCCGGACCTCGTTGGTCCGAAAGCGACCGCCGCAATGTCGAAGCGTTCCAGCGCGCGCAGGGATGGCGAGGCGGCGACGCGGACGGCTACCCGGGTCCGGAGACGTGGCGACGCCTGTTCCGCTGACGGGCGCCTGCATCGCCGGCGTTTTCCGGTCGGAGCCGAACTCGCGTAGCCGGCTTTCCGGACGCTGGACGAGAAGGCGCAGTTCATACGGGTGACCGGTGGCAGTCGCACGTGACCGGGATGCCGGGAGCGCGGGCGGGCACCACCGCCTTGCGGTGATGGGCCGCGGCCCCGCGGACGCCGGTGGAATACCGGGTCCGCGGGGCCGCGGCGCTGAAGGCGGCGTCCGTGCGCTTCAGGCGGTGAAGGTCGCCCGCCCGTCCAAGTAGGTGGCGAGTACGTCGATGTCGCCGATGGCGTCCGGGTCGACCGTGTAGGGGTCGTCGCTCAGGACGACCAGGTCGGCGTGCTTGCCCACCTCGATGGAGCCGACCTCGTGTTCACTCTGCAACTGCCACGCGGCGTCGAGGGTCTGGGCGCGGATCGCTTCGCTCAGGGTGACGCGGTTCTGCGGGCCCAGCACCCGTGCGCCCGAGCGAGTGCGCCGGGTGACCGCGACCTGGATGTTGCGCAGCGGCTCGACGGGCGTGACGGGTGCGTCGTTGTGGAAGGAGATGCGGATGCCGGCGTCGAGGGCGGCCCGGGCGTTGGCCCAGTCATGGGCGCGCTCGCCGAACAGGCTCTCCACCAGCACGTCGCCCCAGTAATAGATGTGGTCCACGAAAAGGCTGCAGGTGATGCCCAGTTCGGCGGCCCGCCGGTACTGCTCGCGGGTCATGGTGCCGCAGTGTTCGAAGCGGGTGCGGTGATCCGGGCGGCCGTGCTCGGCCAGTACCTTCTCGAAGACGTCGAGCATCATGTCCACCGCGACGTCACCGTGGATGTGGCACGCCAGCTGCCAGCCGCGGGGCAGGTACGCCTCGGCGATCGCGCGGGCCTGTTCCGGGGTGTAGTTGGCACAGCCGCGGTGGCCGGGGCCGAGCCCGAGCGCCGCGGTCCGGTCGTTGCTGAGGTAGGGGAAGCTGGTGGCGATGTTGCCGATCCACGGGCTGCCGTCGGCCCACATCTTGATGCCGATCTGGCGGAACATGGCGTCCCCCTGGCCGGGTTCGGCGTCCGTGTGCAGCTCTCCGTTGGACATCTCGTAGGCCCGTACCCGTACGCGGGCCAGCGGGCTGCGGGCGAACCTGGCGCAGACGTCCCGCATGTCGCCCTTGAGGCCGAGGTCACCGCAGGTCGTCAGGCCGCGCGAGGCCAGCAGCCGGTGTTCGTGGGCCAGCAGCTCCGGGACGCGGGCGGTGGGCGGGCTCAGGGGCGCGCCCATCATGATCAGCGAGGCCGGGGCCTCGACGGCCTTGCCGGTGGGCTCGCCCGTGGCATCGCGCTCGAAGTGACAGCCCGCCGGGTCGGGGGTGTCGCGGGTGAGCCCGATCGCCTCGATGGCCAGGGAGTTGCCCCAGGACATGTGCGCGGAGTTCTGGAGGATGGCGACGGGGTTGGCGGGGGCGAGGGCGTCCAGCCAGGCGCGCGTGGGCTCCTGGAGGCCCTCCTGGAGCAGGGTGTCCCAACCCACGAAGGCCAGCGGCACACCGGGCTCGGCGGCGGCGACGGTCTCCTCGATCCGCTCGATGACGGACCGTGCGGTGGGGCAGGTCATGGGGCGGATGTCCACCACGTCGGGACCGTCGGTGGTCATGCTGACGCTCGGGTGGCCGTGCGCCTCGACGAAGCCGGGCAGTACCGTGCGGCCGCCGAGGTCGACGACATCGGTCGCCGGGCCGGCCAGGGCGCGGATCTCCGCGTCGTCACCGACGGCGGTGATACGGCCGTCGGTGACGGCGAGCGCCTCGGCCCGTGGCCGGGCGGGATCGACGGTGATCACGGCGGCGTTCACGAAGATCCGCTGGGGGACGCGGCCGGTGGACTTGGGTGCGGGGGTGGTGGTCATGTCGTTCCTCCTGTGAGGGGAGTAGGGGAGGCGTACCGGCGGGTGCCGTGCGCACGCCCTCTGTCAGGCCGCTTCCGAGGGCTGCTCGACGGGCTGGGCGGTGCCCTGTCCCTGAACCGCCGCGGCACGGTCGTCCGGCTGGGGCCGCATCATGCGCCAGATGATCAGCGCGGCGGCGACGAGGAGGACGGCGACCAGCAGCATGCCGAGGCCGAAGCCGCGCGCGGCGGCGTGCTGGGGCGTGCCCGAGGACGCGGCGGTGAAGGAGCTGACCACCGGGATCAGACCACCCAGCCCGAGCCCCATGCCCATCTGGCCGACCGCGGGCTTCACCGCGCCCACGGAGCCGACCATCGAGGGCGGCGCGGACCGCATCATCACGGCGGACTGCGGATTCTGTGCCCAGGTGACACCGAAGCCGATCACCGTCGAGGTCGCCAGGAACAGCCACAGCGGGGTGTGTTCGGTGGTGAAGGCCATGGTCAGCAGCCCTACGGCGATGAAGCCGAGCCCGCTGACGAACATCACCCGGTCGCTGGTGCCCCGCCGGGTCTGGAAGGCGCCGGCACCGAACGCGCCACCGATCGACCCCACGCCGAACATCGCGATCACGATCGAGGAGACGAAGGCCGACTTGCCGAGCGTCTGCTGGACCATCAGCGGGTACTGCATCGTCACCGCCGCGTTGCCGAGGTTGAAGACGACGCCGACCACGATCGCCGCGACGAACGGCCGGGAGGTGAACAGCTCCATCGGGAAGGCCGGTTCGTCGACCCGCCTCTCCCAGGCGGCGAACAGCCCGAACAGCGCCACCGCGGCCGCCATCAGCCCCAGCGTGACGGGCGAGAGCCAGCCGTGCGCACCGACCTGGCTGAACCCTTCGATCAGGCAGATCAGCGCCAGAGCGGCGAGCAGCACCCCCACCGTGTCGAAACGGCGGGCCCTCTCCGCCCGGCTGTCGGGCACCGTCAGATACGCCCAGACGGTGGCGATCACACCGATCACCGGGACGACGACGTAGCCGACCCGCCAGCCGAAGTGCGTGACCAGCCCGCCGCCTCCGACGCAGGCGACGACGATCATGATGCCCTGGACGCCGAGCCAGATGCCGAACGCCCGGGGCAGCTCGTGCCGGTGGAACAGCAGCGGAATGATCGCCAGGCTCATGCCGAAGGCGGCCGCCGTCCCGATACCGGTGATGACCCGCCCGATGAGGAAGACGGCGCCGTTGGCGGCGAGCGCGGTCACCAGACAGCCGACGACCGTGGCCACGGCACCCCACAGCAGGACCTTGCGTCGCCCGCGAAGGTCCCCCAGGGAACCGGTCCCCAGCATCGAGGCGGCCAACAGCAGCGTGGCGATGCTCGCCGCCAGCGTCATCGTCCCCGAGCTCATGCCCAGGCCCGTCGCGGCGCGGGGCAGGGCCGTGGAGTTCAGGCTCGGATCGACCATCTGAATGGTCGAGACCGCGCTGACTCCCAGCAGTGCTGCCTGCCTCCGCCGAGGATTGCGCAGCATCCGGGGTGTCCAACTCTGTGGAACCGGTGGGTCGGTGGAAACCGCAGGACCTGGCATGCTCGGTCATCTCCTCTGGAGGGTCCGCCCGTGCCGGGTGCCGCGACTGCGATGGGGCTTCCCCGGGCCGGCGGAGTGTTCGTGCGTTGCGCTTCCAGCCTGGGGCGTTGCGGACGCGGCACAGGGCGCCGAAAGTCCTGCCCGCAGGCCGGGACTTTCGCCCCGCCGGGACGTGGGCGGGTGCCGGTGGCCATGCGGCCAGGTGCCTCCGGCCGTGTCGCGCCCCCGAGGAGAACGCCGCAGCGCTTCACGCCTCCGACGGTGGCCACGCGTCCAGGACTCAAGCCCTCCGGCGCGCTCGCCGTACGGCCCCGTAACGAGGGACCGAAGGGGAGGTGTGATGCGCGCCACCGCGCCGATGGGCCGGGCCCTGGGGTCGGTAGGTGAAGATCGCACGGAATAATGAGGTCATGGCGGTACAGACAGTCCAATTGCTGGCAAATCTCTCCCCGCAGGCCCGGCTCCTGGTCGGAGCCGGGGGAGTGGACCGGCAGGTGGCCGGCCTGACCGACCTGCGGGGGCGGCCCCCGGCCGATGCGTCCCCGCTGCCGCCCGGACATGCCGTCACCCTGGACGCGGCGTCCGTCCCGGTCGACCGGGACGCGCAACGCGCGCTCGTCGCCCGCCTGCGGCACGTGCCGCTCGCGATTCTGGAGGTGGCCGCCGCGGACCAGGCGGTACCCATCGGCTTCCTCGCCCTGGCCGAGCAGTACGAAGTGCCGGTGGTGCGCTGGCTTCCGGTGCCGGGCCAGGACCCGGCCAGGGAGGTCCGCGCCGCGCTGCGCCGGACGCGCCCGGTCGTGCCGGACCTGGCCGGCTGGTCCCGTGACCTGGGCACCGAACTCGATTCCGAGGTTCACGTCCTGGTTGCTCGGCTGCGCCCGCTGGCCGGGCCGCCCTCGCAGGATGACGCGCCGACGTCATGGCTGCCGGTCGACGTGCCGCCCGCCGCCGGCCACGACCCGATGTTCCGCACGGTGCTGACCTCCGGCTCCCGACACGTGCGGGTACGGTCCATCGCGGCGGGCGGCAAGGTCCAGGCGGTGCTGCTGGTGTCCGGCCGTCCACTCGACGCGGCCCGCCTGGAACGCCTCGACCGAGCCGCGGCCGAACTCGCCGACCGTTTCAACAGGAGCCGCCCGCCCGCGCCGCACGAACTGCTCATGCTCCAGGCGGGAATCCGGCTGCTGGCCGGCCACGCGTTGCGGAGCAGTGTGTGGAGCAAGGTCGTCGAGGAGTTCCGGCTCCCGCAGGCAGGCCCGTACGCGATGCTGGTGATCACCGGAGCCCCGGCTCCGCTCCTCGCCGCCGCGCTGGAGGAGTGCTGGGGGCTGGGGCGTTGGGTGACGCCGTGCGAAGTCCCCGAGGGGATGCTTCTGGTGGCGCGTGCCGAGGTCTTCCTGGACGCCCGGTCCCTCGTCGACGGCCTGATCGGTCACCTCGCCCGTCCCGTGTACGCGGGCCTGGCCATCCTCCAGCACCGGTCGGAACTCGGTGTCGCCTACGAGCAGGCCCGGTCCGCCGCGCGCCAGGCCGTGCGGCGGCAGACGCCTCTGGTGACCCACGGTGAACTGGAGTGGCGGGACCTGGTGCCGGCGACCATCGACCTGGCCGGCGTGGCGTTGCTGCGCTCCCGTCTCCTGGAGACGCTGGAGGCGGCGCCCGGGGGCGACGTCCTGTTGGAGACCTTGCGCACGTGGGTCCGCGAGGAATACCGCAACGACCGCACCTCGGCGGCGCTCGGCGTGCACCGCCACACCCTGAACAACCGGCTGCGACGCTGCGAGAAGCTCCTCGGCGCCCGGCTGGACGCGCCGGACGCGTCCTTCGGGCTGTGGCTCCTTTTCCATGACGGCGCCGACACCGGCAACGACCGGCCGTGACGCCCTTCCGTGCCGGGCCGGTGCGGAGGCGGCCCGGGCGGGCCTTCTCGATGGCCGGCCCGACGGGGCCGCCGCCCGGGTGGCGGGATTCCCCGTCGAGCAATATTTTGTTGCGCTACAACTTGCAATGCAACGCTTGTTGCGTATTCAATGGGGTATGGGTGGACCATACGGGTAGCTGCTCCAGGCCGGCCGTGGGTCCACCGGTGACACGGTGCAAGCGCTGTCGCGCGTCCGCGAAGGCGTGGGCGGCACCCTGAGGTTGGATCTGTGAGGCTCTGATGGGCGGATATCTGTCCCCGTGGCGTTCCCGGCGCGGTCCTGTGGCGACCGCTGCACAGGAACCTGCCGGGCAGGCGGCCGACAGGCGGTTCTCGATGCGTCGCCGCACGGGCCGGCGCGATGCGCCCGCCGACGGTGGCTCCGGCGCTCGCCGGGAACTGCTCCGCGACGATTGCGAGGGCGGCTGTTGCCGGGGCGACGGAGGGGGGCACGGTCACCGGCCGGCCGTCGGCGACCCTCGCTTCCGTGGGCCGGACACCGGCGCCGCCACCCGGCCGGACCGGCATGCTGCGGGGCGGGAGACGCCTCGCCAGGCCTCGTTGTGCGAATGGCGCACCGTCGAGCGGGCCGGCGAACTGGAGCGCTTGGCGCAGGACGGCCGTCTCGCGACCGAGATGTCGAAGCGCGGAGACGAGGCGGCGCGCGACTTCCTCGCCGTATGCAACAGCTCTCAGCTTCCGGCCGTCGATGCCTGGCTGGCCCGGGCCCTTGCCGCCCGGACCGGCCACTATGGCGATCCGGCCGCCCGAGCGGCTGCGAAGGCGGCGCTTCCGGCGTCCGTTCAGGCGCACGCGGCGCTGCTGGCCGCTCTGGCGCGTACGGATCAGCCGACGTCCGGTGCGCATCTGGAGTTCGTGGGCCGGCTGGCCCAGGCCGACCCGGCTGCCGCTGCCGCCCTCGCCGCCTGGCTCTCCACGGCCCTTTCGGGCGGCGCGGGGCAGGACGTGGCGGAAGTCCATGACCTCCGGGAGTGGTCCAATGCCGGGCGGTCGCTCAATCCGCAGTACTTCGATGACTGAGGACCGGTCCGCGAAGCGGTGTGCCCCCTCGCCGTACTCGAACACGCTCGTCGGTACGTGGAACCCGCGCCGGCCGGCGATCCCCGGCGGTTGTGCCGGGAAGGGCAGCGCCCTCGGCTGACCTCGGCGCCTGCTGACGGTGCCGGGAACGCGAGCGCGCGGTCGGGAGGTACTTGGGAACGCGGGCGCGGCGCGCGGTCAGGAGGTGTTGCGGCCGGTGGAGCGGTCCATGAGGTCGATGTCCGTCCACAGGGACTCGATGCCGCTGATGGAGCGGGCGGCCTGTTCGGGGTGGGCTGCGGCGAGTTCGGCCAGGATCGCGTGGCTGATGGCGACCGCGGGGGTCATCGAAGGAAAGATCGAAGCGCCTTCGCTCGGAACGGCCACGACCAGGTCGGCGGCCTGGGCCAGGCGGCTGGTGCGCCGGTCGGTGACGAGGCAGACGGTGATCCCGCGCCGGGCGGACGCCTCGGCGATCGCGATCAGCTCGCGCGGGGTGCGCCAGAAATTGAAGATGACCAGGCAGCTGCCCTGCGGCAGGGCGATGATCTGGGTGGTGCGCTCGGTGCCGGCCATGGTGTCCAGGCGGATGTCGAAGCCCATGGCGGTGCCGAGGTAGGACAGGACGATGGCCGGCGCGGAGAAGCTGCCGGACGCGGTGACCAGCGTCCGCGGTGCGCCACCGATGGTGTCGGCCAGCGCCTTCACCTCGGCGGGGTCGAGCGACCGCGCCATCCTGGCCAGGTGGTCGCTGTCCCGGTGGAGTGCCGAGTGGGTCGGCGTCTCGTTCATCGCGCTCGTGTGCTCGCTGAGCACCTCGGGCCCGGACAGGGCGGAGAGGTACTGGCTGCGGACTTCGAGCTGGAGGTCCGGCCAGCCCGAGAACCCCATCTGCTGCGCGGCACGGGTGACGGTGGAGGCGTTGACCCCCGCCCGCTGGGCCATGTCACGGGCCGAGGCGTAAGAAGCGAACTCCGGACTGGTCTGCAGCACCTCGAAGACGCGTGCGGCCTGACTTCCGCGCGGCATGTTCGCGAGCTGTTCCGCGATGCGTACCTGGAGCGACCTTCCCACCTCCCAGACAGCCGCACCTGAGCGCGGGATTTCGATGACCCCAGTTTAGGGGCGCCGTGTGCGTGGCCGTTCCGAGGTCGGCAACGGAAGCAATGGATGTTGCGTACGGATTTGACTGCATCAAACGTTGCAGATCTAATGAGTTCAGCGCGGGTCGTGCACGCCGAAACCGGCAGCAGATGCCCTCAATCGCCCGCTGTCTTCCGGCCCCTCAGTGGGCCCGCCCCTCAGGGCCGCCGTCGGGCGGAAGAAGCCGGCCGATCCGCCATGTGAATGGCAATGCAGATATGGAGAACCTCATGACGGTTACGTCCGAGAACGAGAAGCAGCGGATGCCGAAGAAGAAGAAGGCGGTCGCCGCGGTCGCCCTGGTGGCGGGTGCCGGTCTGCTGGCGGCCGGCGGTTACGCGCTGTCCACCTCCACCGCTCTGGCGACGTCCGGTGTCTTCGGCACCGCCGACCACAACGGCGGTGACCCGGACAAGAACACCGACGTCTCGCTGCTGGTCGACCACCACCAGACGGCCGACCTCTCGAAGCAGCTGACGAACGCCAAGATGGCCAACGACGGCGAAGGCGCGGAGACCGTCGTCCACCTGACGGCGGGCGGCAAGCAGGACATCGACACCGTCGGCCTGAAGGTCAACTACGCCAAGACCGACCAGAACGAGGGGCTGGCCAAGCAGCTCCTGGTGGACGTGGACGCCGGCGGCAAGCGTGTGGCCTCCGGCCTGTCGGCCGCCGAGATCGCCCAGAAGGGCGCCCTGCCCGTGGACCTCTCCGCCGCCGGCGGCAAGCTCCAGAGCTTCGAGAAGAACGACCTTCCGGTCGACCTGCACGTCTACCTGAAGGACGGCACCGAGCAGAACTGGGACGCGGTGAAGAGCCAGATGATCGATTCGATCAGCTTCGGCTTCACCGGCACCGGTACCGGCACCCCGGCCGATGACGGTGGCGCCGGCAACGGCGGGGCCGACAGCAAGTAGGCCGGAGGGCACCGGGTCGGGGCCGGCCACGGCTGAGCCCCGACCCCGCCCGACGCACCACACCGGCTCCGGAGATCCAGAGAGTACGAGAACGTGACCGACCTGCCCCCCACTCCGGCCGCAGCACGGCCGTCCGAGGCGACGATCCGGGAACTGCCGTCCCCCGGCGCCCGGCGTCCAGGCGACCGGCCCCGCCACCGACGGCTCGGGAGCGGCGGCGCGCTACGGGTGCTCCGCGCTGTCCTGCGGACGCTGTGGACCCTGCTGGTCACCGCCTTCGTGCTGGCGGTGCTGGCGGTGGGCGTGGCGCGGACGGTCTATGACATGCAGTTCATGCCCATCCTGACGCCGTCGATGACCCCGGTGATGCCCGCGGGCTCCCTGGCGGTGACCCAACCGGTCGCCGCCGAGGACATCAAGACGGGCGACATCATCGCCTTCCGTCCGCCACCGCCCTGGACACCGAAGGACGGCAAGCCCGTGGTGCACCGGGTCGTGCGGGACGACGCGTACGCCGCGGGGCGGGTGATCCAGACCAAGGGCGACGCCAACGACGACGCGGACCCCTGGAAGATCGACCTGTCCGGGCCCGGCACGTACGCGCGTGTCGTCCACATCGTCCCGGGAGCGGGACGCGCCGCGCAGGCGGTGGCGCACGTGGGACCGGTCACCGTGGCGGGAGCACTGGCCGGTCTGTTCCTCATGGGCTGGGGGCTGCGCCGGCTGCTGCCCCGGCGGCGACGCAGCCGATGACGAGACACCGGGGCCCGGGCGGGCCAGGTGGAAAGAGGTACATGACGGTGAATCAGAGGCGAATACCGCGGGGGCAGCTGCGCCGTGGCGGACGAGCCACCACAGTGGCGGCCGCGACCCTGGCGGCCCTTGCATGGTCGGCGACCGGGCAGGCAGTGGCCTCGGATGCCGGCGACAAGCCGGACGCCCTGCACATCACGTCGGGTCCCGGAACGGCGTGGACGGCCGATACTCCCGGCCTCAGGCCCGGCGACAAGGTGACCCGGTACCTGGACGTGATCTCCGGTCGGAGTGAACCGCTGACCGAGACGGCGACCCTCTGGGGCACGGGCCGGCTCACCGACGGCGGCGGCCTGCGCGCCGGGGTGGAGCAGTGCTCGGAGCCTTGGACGGGCGGCGACTGCCCGGGCGTACGAACGGAACTCGCCGCCCCGGGGACCGCCCTGAACAAGGCGGTCGACCTGGGAACCCGGTCGGCGCCGCCCCACGAGGCCCAGCACCTGAAGCTGGCCTTCACCGTCCCCGCGGACCTGCCGTCCAGCCTGGAGGGTACGACGGCCCGCGTCACGCTCAAGGTCACGGGCACGGCGACCGGCGGAGACGACCACACAGACGCTGACGGGCACGGCGGTACGGCCGGAGGCACCAGCGGCGGGCGGAACGGGCACGGCGGCGACGTGCACACCACCGCCGACGACAGCGCGGGCACGTCCCACGGCTCCGGAGGGGACACCGGTACCGGCAGCGACAAGCCCGGCGGGGCCCTGGCCCGCACCGGCGCCGACCTGTGGGGCCTGGCCCTGCTGGCCCTCGGGGCCATCGTCGCCGGTGTCGCCGCCTGGTCCGCCCGCCGTCGTACATCCGAGGCAGACCAGGACCAGGACACCACGGCAGCCTTGCCGGACGGACCCGTCGTGGGGGCCGTTACGTCCTCGTCCTCTCGCCCGCGCGGTGAGGAGGACGGGACATGATGACGGCCGGCCTCCATCGCTCGCGTCCTGCCCACGGCAAGGGGCGTCTTCGAGCACGGGGCGGCAGCCGGGCACTGGTGGCCTCCGCGGCGGCGGTGGCCACGGCATGCCTGGCGACGGCTTCCGAACCGGGCCAGGCCGCTCCCGTCGCGACGGCGACCGCCCGTTCAGGTGCCTTCGGCGCCGTGGACAAGGCAGGCCCGCATGTCGACAAGCCGGTGATCAGCACCCCGGCGCACGGTTCGGTGATCGTGCCGGACCGGAAGAGCGGCACGAGCGTCTTCACCGGCACCGGGCAGCCCGGAGCCTCACTGGAACTGTATTACCGGACCACCGGCGGCACCGACTGGAAGAAACTCGACGGCTTTTCGGCCCAGGTCGCCTCCGACGGGCGGTGGAAGCAGGCCGCCCCGCTCGTCAAGGCGGGGCTGACCGCGGGCATCTTCGACTTCCGCGTCCGGCAGACGGCAGGAGACCTGCGGATGAACTCCGCTCCGGTCACCGTGACCAGTGAGAAGGACGGTGCCCCGTGCGCCCCTTCGGCGGGCTTCGCCGGGTGCCTGCGGTTCACGTACACCGGTGGGGACCAGACTTTCGTCGTTCCGCAGAACGTGCACAAGGTGGATGCGCGGTTGTGGGGCGCGGGAGGCGGAAGCTCCGACTATGCGGATGTGCGTGGTGGCGGTGGCGGAGGCCGCGCCATCGGGACTGTGTCCGTAGCGGCGGGACAGAACTTGCGGGCAGTGGTGGGCGCGGGCGGCGCTCACCATTCGGGGCGCACGTACGGTGGCGGTGGCGCCAGCGGGGACGGCAACAACTGGGCCGGTTCCGGAGGCGGTATGGGAGCCCTGTGGGACGGCCGGACTCCCCTCCTCATCGCCGGCGGCGGAGGCGGGGCCGCCAACGTGACGAAGGGATGGCACTCCACCGTCAACGCTGGCGGCGGAGGCGGTGGTGAGAGCGGTTCCGCCGTCCCGGACAGCGACAGCCGCCAAGGCGGGCCCGGCACGCAGACGTCACCCGGCGCCGCGGGCGCCGGTGATCTCTGCACCACCCGCGCCCCCGAGCCCGGGGCCAAACTGCAGGGTGGGGACGGCGGCACGGAGCCTCACCGTTCCGGGGTGCCGAACGGCGGCGGTGGAGGTGGCGGCGGCTGGTACGGCGGTGGCGGCGGCGGGTGCGGGCCCGTCTACACCGACTTGGCCGGTGGCGGAGGAGGCGGCGGAGCCGGCTACCTCGACCAGGCCAGGGTGACCGATGGCCACCTGACAGCGGGGGCCGCCGCCCAGGAACGCAGGCGCGGCGGCGCAGCGGCCGGTACCGATGACGACCAGTACACCGGCCGGGCAGGCCAAGGCGGCGGTAATCAGGACAACGGCAAGGGCGGCGACGGCCTCGTCGTCATCCAGTGGAAGGACTCCGCACCCACACCGGCCGCCGCCCCGGCGTCACCCGCCCCGCGTCGGAGCACGGCGCGAAGTTCCGTACCGGGCGAGGCGGGCACTCCGGAAGCCAGGGAGGCCTCGGAAGAACCGGGAACCTCCTCGGACCGGCCGCTGCGGATCGAGTCCCCGAACGAAGGGGCGGTCATCGCCCCCGGCCGGCGGCTCAAGGTCGCCGGCACCGCCGCCCCCGGCGCGCGTATCACGCTGTCGCTGCCGGGAGCGGACGGGAAGCCGGTGTCCGTCGAGAACGTCGTGACCGCCGGCCGGGACGGCACCTGGCGGACCACCCTCATCGTCCCTGACACCACGGCCACCGGCCGGGGTGAGCTCCGCGCGAGCGAGTACCCCGCGGACGGCGGGCGGGATTCCGGCAAGCGGGCAGCGGTCGCCGTCCGCGTCGAAGCCGAGGCGGACGGCCACCCCGCCGATACGTCCGGCTCGGCACCCGAGTACCGGTCTACGGCCAACGGAGAGTGACCGCCGTCCGTCCGGTCCGGACACTGCCGTGACCACTGGCCGTCGTCCGGACCGGGCGGGCCCCGGCGAGCGGCAGGCCACGCGCCCCGCCCCCGTACCGCCGACGCCCGGTGAAGTGTCCGGTCTCCGCTCCCCGTTCCCCCGACCACCGCCCAGTTCCCGGAAAGGCACCGCCATGCCGGATTCCGCGCCCTCAGGCACCAGACGCCGCCACGACCGCCCGGACACCTCGGCGCAGTTCCGCCTCCTGGCCACACTCCCCGACGGTGCCCGTAGGGAAAGACTGCGCCGCGAAGTGATCACGGCCTGGCTGCCCCTGGCCCACCGCCTGGCCCAGCGCATGCGCGGGCGCGGTGAAAGCCTCGATGACCTCCGGCAGGTGGCCGCCCTCGGCCTGATCAAGGCCGTCGACCGCTTCGACCCCGAAAAGTCCGAGGCCTTCGAACCGTTCGCCATACCGACCATCACCGGCGAACTGAAACGGCACTTCCGGGACTGCACCTGGGACGTACACGTCCCACGGCGCACCCAAGAGGCGCGCAACAAGGTCCGCGCCGCTTTACAGGAGCTCAGCACCGGCCTCGACGGCTGCCACCCCACCTCGGCCCAACTCGCCGCGCACACCTACCTCGCCGAGGACGACATCGTCCGTGGACTGGAAGCTCTCCAGGCCTATCGCTCCTTGTCCCTCGATGCGGCCGCGGATCCGGAGGACACCAACGACTTCTCGCTCTTGCACAGCATGGGCACCACCGATCCCGGATTCGCCCTCGTCGAGGACCGCGAGGCGGTCAAACCTGCCCTGGCACGTCTGCCCGAACGCGAACGCCGCATCCTCTACCTGCGTTTCTTCGCCGGCCTGACCCAGAAAGACATCGCCGCCGAACTGGGAATCACCCAGATGCACATCTCACGCCTTCTCCGCCGTACCCTCGCCCACCTCCACAAGGAAATGAACAGGACCGCACGCGGTGGGGTGCGAAAAAGGGCGCCTAGTTGACCCTGTGGACGCCGCCCCTGGAACCTACAACTGCCGGGACTTTCGAGGCGCGCTGCGCCAGGCCGCGCACGGGTCATGTTCCGGAACCGAGTGGGAGCCCAAGAAGGCGTTCACCGGAGGGCGTTGCCCATGTAAATAGAGGAATATGCAACAATCGTTGCATGCATGGTTGGCCCCGTGCAGACAACGACAGGCGCCCTCGCAGCCCTCTCTCACGCGTCGCTGTTCCCCGTCTGCTGGGAGCACGACTGCCTGCCGGTGGTGCCACTTCCGGGCACCCGTACCGAGGGCCAGCACAAGCCGTATCGGGCGACCAAGCCGCCGGGGCATTTTTCCGGCGGCTGAATGGGGTTGCCGTTCCGCGCAAAGGAGCAGGATGAGACATCACACAGCCGCGACCACAAGAGGCGGTCCGCTGCACGGTGGGCGTGCGCGGCGTGGCAGGACGCGATGGTCCTTCGCTGCCGTGAGTCTGGGCGCGCTCATGGCCCTGATGCTGTTCACGCTGACTTCCACTCCGGGCCGCGCCGTACCCATGGCGACGGCGACCGCACGAGGTGGCGCGTTCGGGACGGCAGGCGAGTCCGGCCCGGGAATCGCCACTCCCGTGATCACCAAGCCCGCGAACGGCTCCACGGTTCAGGTGGGCCGGATGTTCGGCCGGATCAACTTCGGAGGCACCGGAGAGCCCGGTGCCACGCTGACGTTGGACTACCGCAAGGCGGGCACCGAGTCCTGGAAAACGCTGACGGGCTTCACCGGGCTCGTCGGTCCGGACGGGACGTGGGGTGTCAACGCGCGCTTTTCCGCCGGAGAACTGACGGCGGGGCCCTTCGAATTCCGGGTCGCCGAGAAGACCGAGGGGCGGGAGCGGAACTCGTCACCGATCACCCTGACCATCGAGCTGGGTGCGCAGCCCGCCCTGTTCACCTCGCCGCGAGAGGGTTCGTCGCTTTCCCAGGCGTTCACCCAGCTCGACTTCGCAGGCATCGGCGAACCCGGAGCGCACGTCTCCCTGACCTACGGGCCGGAGCGGAAGCCGGTATCGGTCAAGACGGGAGGGCGTGTGGACGACACCGGCGCCTGGTACATCTCCACCCCGCCCCAAGCGGTGCCTGTTGGTACGCAGGACATCTACGTGGCGGAAGACGTGCTCCCCGGGCACGAGGACAAGCGCACCATCACTTTCATCACCGACGGCGACAAGTCGCAGGTGCAGTGGAACGTGTCGAGGACGACCACACGGGCGCGAGCCGGCGACACGATGAACGTTCGTGGCTGGACCAACTCCACTCCGCCCATCGGCGACGTGGAGGTGTACCTGGCGACCGAGGGGCGGAAGTTCTCTCTGGGCACGCTCCCCAGCCGAAAGGCTTCCAGCTCCGGCAACTCCGCCGTGTTCGGCAAGGACGGAGTCGGGGTACCGGTCGACGTGCCCCCCGGCATGACCAACCTGGTGGTCTCCGACCCGCGGAATCCCTCGAATTTCGATAGCATCCCCGTCGAGATCCTGCCCACCCTGCCGCTCGAACTGAAGTTGACCGGCAAGAACGGGAACCGCAACCGGTTCTTCAAAGGCACCGGGCAGCCCGGCGCAAAGGTGCAGTTCCAGAAGCCCGACGGCAGTTGGGCGAATTCTTCCGGCGATACCGACCCGTCGAGCGGAGGGAAAATCTCCGACGCCTACCGCCTCGGAAAGTGGAAGTCCTCCTGGGACTGGGCCCATCTCAAGGCCCGGCAGCTCTATCCCAGCGGAGAAACGGGGCCGGTTGTTGACGTCCCCCATGCCTATCCGGCTCCGGAGGTGTCCGAGGTGACGTGGTCCGGCAGTCAGGTTGTCGTCAAAGGCACCACCCTCGGTGACGAGGACGGCAAGGGGCAGATGCAGGTCCTGGGTGCTGATGGGAAGTGGTTCGACGCGAGCGGGTATTCCGGCAGCGGAAGTTTCGAGCTGCGCATCGACCCCGGCAAGCTCGGTGAGACCTTCAAGGTCCGCTTCATCGACGACTGGACCGGAAAAGGCACACCGGAATCCGGAGAACTCCGCCACCGCGTCCCGCTTCAGCTGAAGCTGACCGGCAAGAACGGGGACACGAACCGGACCTTCAGCGGCACCGGGCAGCCCGGTACGAAGGTGCAGTTCCAAAAGGCCGACGGTAGTTGGGAAACTGCCGACAGCACCACCGATCCGTCGAGCGAAGGGAAGATCTTGGACTCCTACCGCTTCGGAAAGTGGAAGTCGTCCTGGGACTGGGCGCACCTCAAGGCCCGGCAGCTCTACCCCAGCGGAGAAACGGGGCCGGTTGTTGATGTCCCCCTTGCCTACCCGGCTCCGGAGGTGTCTGAGGTGACGTGGTCCGGCAGCCAGGTCGTGGTCAAGGGCACCGCCCTCGGCGACGAGGACGGCAAGGGGCAGATGCAGGTCCTGGGTGCTGATGGGAAGTGGTTCGACGCGGCCGGGTATTCCGGCAGCGGAAGTTTCGAGCTGCGCATCGATCCCGGCAAGCTCGGTGGCACCTTCAAGGTCCGTTTCATCGACGACTGGACCCGCAAGGCCACACCCTCCAGCGCCGCGCAGCAGAACCCCCAGCCCAAGCCGGAACCCAAGCCGGAACCCGAGCCCGAGCCGAAGCAATCGGAGACCGCCGCCGATGAAAGCCGGTAGCAGTGTCGTCTTGGGGAGATGGGCAAGGACATCCGTGGTGGGGGTGACGCGACAGAACGATCGAGACTGATATTCCGTGCCATGCCGCTGTTGTCGGCCCTTTGCCGCAGCAACAGCGGCATGGCGCTGCCGCATGACGCGTCGGCTTCGTAGCGAGCCGGCACCTCTCCGCGCGGGAACTCGTGTCCGTACGTCCGCTTCATGGGGAAATAGAGCGGACAAGGAGTAATTTTCCGTATATGACGTTCGTCACGTCATGCGTATGACGGGCGCGCGGTTTTCGATGCGTCGGGCGTCAGGCCTGCGAACTTCCTGATGCGGCACCTGACTTGACGCGCCACCGGTAGAGCCGCACCCCGGATTCGGGGGCGCGGCGGGTCCGTGGCGTGCATGTACGCTTCAAAGTATGAAAATCATTTTCATTAGAGGGTTGGTGGCGGCGGGCCTCGCGGTGACGCTGGCGGGCTGCGCGACGAGCGGAGCGCCGGACTCTGCCGAGGGCGGCGAGACCCGCCCGTCCAGCACGGTTCTGACCAGCTGCGGCAGAAAGCTGAAGGTGGCCGCCCCGCCCGAACGGGCCATCTCGCTGGAGCAGAACGCGACGGAGATCATGCTCAGCCTGGGGCTGGAGGACCGGATGGTCGCCACCTCTTACCAGACCGACCCGGTGCTTCCGCACCTCGCCGCGCAGTACAAGAAGGTCCCGGTGCTGGCCCGGCAGTACGCGCACCACGAGGCGACCCTCGCCAAGGAGCCCGACTTCCTCTACTCCACCCTGTCCTCGGCGTTCGCGGACGATGCCGCAGGTTCCCGCGCCGCGTGGCAGAAGCTCGGCGTGCCGGCCTACCTCTCCGTGCACGACTGCGAGAACCCCGGCCACACGCCCGACAAGGTGACCTTCGACGCGGTCTTCGACGAGATCAAGGACATCGCCACCGTCTTCGGCGTCGGCGAACGCGGTGAGAAGGTCGTCGGCGACCTGCGGGACCGGCTGGAACGGGCGGTGGCCGCGGCGCCGAAGGACATCGACGCGAAGGTCATGTGGTACTACGCCGGCACGTCGACGCCCTACGTCGCCGGCCGCGGCGGTCTCCCGTCCACGGTGAGCAAGTTGACCGGGGTGGCCAACGTCTTCGACGACATCGGCCAGAAGTGGCCGGAGGGCAACTGGGAGGAGATCGCCGAGCGGAACCCGGACGTCATCGTCCTGGCCGATCTCACGCGTGGCGGGGACGGCGACAGCGCCGAGGCGAAGAAGCGGTTCCTGAGGACGAACCCCGTCACCGCGAAACTCGACGCGGTGCGCGCCAACCGCTTCATCGTGGTGCCCGGATCGGCCATGGACCCCTCGGTCCGCGCCGTGGCTCTCGTCGAGGAACTCTCCAAGGGCCTCAAGCGGCTCTACGGCTGACCTTTATCGCCCCCAGTGTGGAAGGACACGTATGCCCGAGACGACCACCACGCTGTCCCCGCGCGCGCTCCTGGAACGCTGGGACGCTCAGCAAGCCGCCTACGTAGCCCACCGGGAGTCGCGATTCCAGGCCATGCTGGACGTACTGCGCCTGCACCTTCCCGCGCGATTCCACGCTCTCGACCTCGCCTGCGGCCCCGGCTCCCTGACCGACCGCATCCTGCGGGCTTTCCCCGGTGCGCGGGTGACCGCCGTCGACTACGACCCCGTCCTGCTGCGCATCGCCGGCGAAGCGCTCGGGGAGCACGGGCAGCGGGTCACCGTCGTGGACACCGATCTCGTGCGCCCCGACTGGGCCGCTCCTCTCGCCGGAGAGAAGATCGACGCCGTGGTCTCCTCGACGGCGCTGCACTGGCTCTCCCCGCTGCAACTCCTGCAGGTCTACACCGCCCTGGCCGACCTGATGCCGGCGGGAGCGGTGTTCCTCAACGCGGACCACCTGCGCTACGCGCCCCAGCAGACGGCGCTGAAAGCCCTGTCCGAACGACACGACGCCGAGGTGCGGCGTGCGGCGTTCGAGGCCGGTAGCGACACCTGGGACGAGTGGTTCGCACTCGCGACGGCGCAGCCGGGGATGGCCCCGCTCGTCATCGAGCGCGAGCTGCGCTTCGCCGAACGGCCCCCGCAGCCGCTCGCACCACTGCACTTCCACCTGTCGGCCCTGCGCACCGCGGGCTTCACCGAGGCGGGGACGGTCTGGCAGTACCTCGACGACCACGTCGTCTTCGCCCGCCGATGACGACGAAGCTCACCACCGCAAGCAGACTCCGCCGCAGCACCGCCCTCCTCGCCTGCTGCGGCGCCCTGCTCCCGCTGTCCGTCCTGATCGCCGTCGGCGCCGGCAGCGCCGACATCCCCCCGGCCGACGTCGCCCGCACCCTGGGGGTCCACCTCGGAATGCCCTGGGAGGCGCTCCCGCCGCTGCACGACAGCATCGTGTGGGACCTGCGGCTGCCCCGCGTGCTGTTGGCCGGGCTGGTGGGAGCGGGGCTGGCGGTGTGCGGCACGGTCCTGCAGGCGCTGACCCGCAACCCGCTCGCCGACCCCTACCTCCTCGGTGTATCGGCCGGAGCGTCCACGGGGGCCGTCCTGGTCCTGGTCCTCGGCGCCGGTTCCCTCGGCCTGCCCGCCGGAGCCTTCACCGGCGCGATAGCGGCCTTCGGCTGCGTCCTGCTCCTCCTCGGCCGGTCGCCGGGCCCGGCGACCAAGGTGGTCCTCTCGGGCGTGGTGGTCTCCCAGCTCTTCAGTGCCCTCACCAGTCTCATCGTCGTCCACTCCGGCGACGCCGAGCGCACCAGGGTGGTGACCTTCTGGCTGCTCGGCTCACTCGCCTCCGCGAACTGGACCTCGGTGGCCGCCGGCACCGCGGCGGTCGGCATCGGCCTGCCGTTCTGCCTGGCGTACGCCGCCCAGCTCGACGCTCTCTCCTTCGGCCGGGAAACCGCGGCGTCAGTGGGGGTCGCACCCCGCCGTGCCGAGATGGTGCTGTACACGGCGACCGCCGTCGTCACCGGCACCCTCGTCGCGGCAAGCGGTGCCATCGGCTTCGTCGGACTCCTCGTCCCGCACGCCGCGCGGATCCTGACCCGCGCGCCGCACCGCACGCTGCTGCCCTGCTCCGCCGCGCTCGGCGCGGTCTTCATGGTGTGGGTGGACACGGCCGCCCGGATCGCTTTCGGCTCGCGGGAGATCCCCGTGGGCGTGCTGACCGCGCTGATCGGCGTGCCGGCCTTCGCCGTGCTGCTGCGCCGGCGTACGGGGGTGCGATGAGAGGCCCGGAACCGGCGCTCACGGCCCGCACCCTCAGCTGGACGGCGAACGGCCGGACCGTCGTCGACGCCGCGTCGTTCGTCGTGCCGCCCGGTTCCTTCACCGGCCTGCTCGGACCGAACGGCTCGGGCAAGTCGACCGTGCTGCGCCTGCTCGCAGGGTTGCTCCGCCCCACGTCCGGCAGTGTCCTGCTGGGCGGGGACGAGGTCTCGGCCCTGCGCAGGCGTACGGTCGCCCGCCGACTGGCCTTCGTCCCCCAGGAGACGGCCTCCGACGTCGAGATGAGCGTGCGGGACGTCGTCCTGCTGGGAAGGGCTGTGCACCGCGGCCGCTGGGCAGGCACTGGAGAGGACGCCCGTGTGGTGGAACGCGCCATGACGGCCATGGACGTGGCGCCTCTCGCGGACCGCTCCTGGTCCGCCCTGTCCGGCGGCGAGCGGCAGAGGGTGAACATCGCCCGGGCACTGGCGCAGGACACCGCGGTCCTCCTCCTCGACGAACCCACGAATCATCTCGACATCGGCCACCGGCTGGACCTGATGAGCCGTCTGGCGCACATGGACACCACCGTCGTCGCGGCACTGCACGAACTCGACCTGGCAGCCCGCTACTGCGACCACCTGGTGCTCCTCCACGACGGCCGTGTCATCGCGGCAGGCCCCACCGCCGACGTACTCACCGCGGAACGGCTGGAGCGGGTCTACCGGGTGCGGGCCACGATAGGGAAGAACGCGGACGGCGGGCCGGACATACGCCTGGACCCGCTGCCCCGGCGATGCGGCCCCACGGAACTTGTCACCCCAGCAGCCCCGCGGCCTGATGAGCGCCCTGGCCAGGCCGGAACCCGTTAGGGCGGGAACCGTTCCACGCGGCGTCGCCCGCGCAGTCGGCCATACCGGTGGGCTCCGCGCCAGTGAGAGGGTGCTGGTCCGTTCGGTTCCGTGTGTGGCGAGTGCGGCTCGCGGGAACACGCCACGCGCACCCGACCCACTCACGGAAAGGGGCAGTTTCCTTTGCCTGGCGGCAAGTCGGAGCCGAAGTCGCTCAGAGCGACGAAGTACACCTCGTCGCTGCGCTCGGTCAAGGGATGGGAACGGTTACGCCGCTCGGGCTACAACACCGGATTACAGATGATGGACCTGTGGGACCGGGCGCGCGGGCGGGCACCCGCTGCTGGGCTTCGGCATCGTGCCGCACGCGGTCGGCTGGTGCGTCAGCACCCGGTCCTGCGGCAACTCCAGGAAACGTACCCGTCCAACCCGTGAGAGAGCTTGCAGGGCGCGAACGTGGCAGGGGTGGCCAACTGGACGGGTCCCGCTCGGTGGTGTGTCGGCGAGTGGCGTGTGCTGTTCAGGGGTATGGCGGGAAGCAGCGATGACGGGGGGCGCGTCTGTGTGGCGCGTCGAAGAGAGAGGCGCCGAACGCCATGCAGAGAACCTCCTTCCGTGGCTTCTTCCGTATGGGTCTCGTGTTGCCGGCCGCCGCGGTGGCGTCGGCCATGCTGGGCGCCGCGGCGACTGCGGCCGTGCCGGCGGACGTGTCGCACGGCGTTCCGGTCGGGGCGCGGACACCTTCGGCGCGCGGCTGTGCCATCGTCTACTTCGATCTGGGCGAGACTCTGGTGCACACGGCCGCGGACTCCGGCATCGGCTACCTGCCGGGTGCAGCCGCGTACCTGCGCACGCTACGGGAGCGGCACATCAAGGTCGGGCTGATCACCAACGTGCCGTCCTCGTGGGGCACGACGGATGCCGAGCGCGCTGCCGCCCTGAAGAAGGAGGTCGGCGGCGCGTGGAAGGGGCCCGTTCCGTTCGCCTGGGAGGATTTCGGCGACCGGATTCTCACTCCGCGCACCGAGGCGGAGCGCAAGCCGGCGCCCGTCCTCTGGAAGCGCGCCAAGGCCGCGGCGCACGGCTGTCGCCTCGTCTACGAGGGGGAGACCGCCAAGGAGACGTACGTGGCGGCTTCGCTCGGTTACGTGCCCTATCGGGTCGGACGGCCTTTCCGTCCCGCCTACCTCCCGGTCCGGGTGATCGAGTCTCTGGCGTACGGTTCCCCCGCCGACGGCCGCTCCGCCGCCGGGGCCGTACCCCCCTCCGTCATCCCATCCGCACCGCGCCGCGCCCTCCTGCCGCGCAGCACCAGGTGCAGGACGCCGAGCAGCACCGCCGTAGCCAGGGCGCTGTGCCAGAGCAGGGCGTCCAGTCGGCCTGCGGAGAGGTAGGCGCCCACGGCGACGGCCGCCAGCGCGCACACCGCGCGGTCCACGATCGACTCGACCGACAGCAGCGTCGCTCGCGGGGCGCCGACGGGTACGGCATCGTTGACCAGCTTGCGCTGGATGGGATAGGCGAAGCCGGCCGCGGCGGCGAAGACGCAGAGGAGAGCGACGACCGCCCAGGGACCGCCGAGGGTGATGCCCGCCAGGGTGCCCGCGAGGACGAGGGTGAGGACGGAGACCCAGGCCACCGGTGTCAGGCGGCGGCCCAGCCACTGGGGGCGGGCCGAGCCCACGGCCTCCGCCACCGTCATGGCGGCGAGTACCCCGCCGTGCGCGGACTCGCCGATGCCGTGGTCGAGCAGGATCGGCTGGAAGAGGTTGACCTGACAGATCCTGGACAGGGTGAACACGGCCACGCCCTGCACCATGACCAGCGCCAGCCACGGCGAGGAGACGACGCAGCGCAGCGCGGCCTTCGCCTCGCCCAGCGAGGTGCCGCGCCCGCCTCGTGGCGCCCGGGGCTTTCGGGTCCGGCCCGGCGCGGTCGTGGCGCGCATCCTGGAGGGCGTTGCGGACCGGGGCAGGGCGATGACGCAGAGCAGGGAACCCGCCGCGCTCAGGGCGCTCAGGAGGTACGGGGCCGGGTGGACGAGGACCATCAGCGGCCCGACCAGGGGCCAGCACAGGATCTTCGCGGCGAGTCCCAGGGCCCGGGCGGTCCCCTCCGCCTTGAGGTAGTGCTGCTCGCACCCCTCGGCCCGCAGCCCGTCGTACAGGTAGGCGCTGGCCGCACCCGAGGTGAGGGAGCGGCCGGCGGCGATGGCGAGGAAGTGGACGAGGAAACCGGAGTACGAGGAACTGACCACCGGGGCGAGGTTCGCCGCGGTCATCACGACGGCGCCGGCCCGCAGGCAGTTGCGGGTACCGATGCGGTCGGCGATCAGTCCGGTCGGGATCTCGAAGAGGCAGAAGGCCACGTAGTAGATGCTCTGGATACCGAAGATCTGCCCGTCGGAGAGGCCGGCGTCCTTCTGGTAGGCGTAGAACACCGGCATCCACCACAGCAGGTTGAACAGCAGCTGGAAGCCGTAGTTGAGGCGGATGATCCGGCGGGCGGTGCCGGTCGGGGGCGTGGCCGCGGGCCGTGCCGCAGAGCGCGGCGGGCGGGGGCTCACAGCGCGTAGGGGCGGATCTGGACCAGGCGGAAGTCGCCCTGGTCGGTCAGCAGCCACTCGATGTCCAGGGGAGCGTCCACCTCGGGGGCGCTGAAGTGGGACTGCAGCAGCCGGCCGGTCAGGGACAGGTCCGCCAGCCGGGCCCGTGTGGCGGCGGGCAGGCCCTCGCTCCAGGAGCCGAGGGCGAGGGTGCGCCCGCCGCCCTCGACGGTGTTGTAGAGGTACTGCTGCGGCAGCACCTCGCCCTCGACGACCTGTTCGGGCGAGCCCGGCGAACAGTTGAGGTAGACGTTGCGGAAGTCCTCGCGCCGGGTGGGGTCGCAGGTCACCAGGACGCCGCCGAGCGCGGCGGGGACGTACTTCTGGATGATCACGCCCATGTAGGTGTCGTCCAGGGATATGCCCACCTGGTGGCGCAGCCGCACACTGCGCGGCGAGAGCAGGGAGGCCCACACCTGCCGCACGGCGTCCAGGAGTTCGCCGGTGCCGCGCACGGTGGTGACGGAGTCGTAGACACCGGCCGCGGAGAAGCCAGGCAGGTCCTCGGCGTTGGAGGAGGAGCGCACCACGAGACGGCCGCCCGCGGCGAGCGGGGCGGGGAAGGACCGGGTGATCTCCCCGGCGACGGATTCGGGCAGCGCGGTGTGCCGGATCAGGTGCTGGAGCTGGAGGCAGAGCGGGTCGAGGACGTCCATGGCGTCGAGTTCGAGCGCCATCTTCAGCTTGCCGATGCCCTGCTGGAGCGCGGGGGAGGAGGTGAGGAAGCGGTGCAGGAGGGAGAACGGCAGGGCCACCCCTTCGGGGGCCGCGACGGTGCCGGCGACGAAGGAGGACGCGGCCGCCCGGAGTTCGGCGGCGGAGGGCGCGTCCAGGCCGAGCCGGGCCGCGAGATGCCCGTACAGGTGCTTACGGGGCGGGCGGGGGCGGCCGTAGAACGTGGTGAGATCGGCCGTGCGGCTGTCGAGCACGTGGTGCAGCTCTCCGAGGTTGGCCGCCTTGGTGCCGTAGCGGTCCCGGTCGGCGCTGCGCAGCCGGTGCAGGGAGAGGACGGGCGCGTCCTCCAGGAGCGGTGGTTCCAGACGGATGCGCTGCTGGTGCCAGGCCGGGGCCCGCAGTTCGGGGGCCTGCTCCAGCCGCTCCAGGGTGATCTCGTCCTCGCGGACCCGGTAGCGGACCCAGGCCCCGTCCAGACCGTCCTTCTGGACGAGCTGGTCCAGATCGCGGACGATCGCGTTGGGGATGCCCCATCCGGAGGCGAGGACGTTGGTGTGGGACAGCGGGGTGATGGGCGCGGTGTTGATGAACCCGGCCACCCTCTGCACGCCGTCCGGCAGGCATGGCATGGCGACGATGTCCGACCAGCCGAGCCCGTCGGCCGCCGCCTCGTACTCCGCCACGGTCGTGAAGCAGCGCAGCCGGCCGGTGGCTTCCCCGGCGTTGAGCGGCACGCGGACCCTGGAGCCGAAGAGCTGGTGGCCGAGGATGCGCGGCACCCGCTGCTCACTGACCGAGGCCAGTGCCTCCTCCTGACCGTGGTTGGCGGGCTTGAGCAGGAGCGGCAGCCTGCCGTCGACGCGCTCCCGGACGAAGGTGTAGAAGAACTCCAGCAACTCCCCGTGCATGGTGTCGGCCTCGGTGGTCTCCAGCACGAGGAAGGTGCGCTCGCGGTCCTCCCGTTCCTCGTCGGTGTGCAGGGACAGCACCCCGAGCAGGAAGCGGCGCTCGGGGTCCATGTAGACGGAGGCGTTGAACTCGTCCAGCCGGGCGTCGAGTTCGGAGAGGTCCATGCCGAGGACGCGGGTGGCGATGTAGTTGACGTGGAAGGGGTGGGCGGCCGTGTCGAGCAGGTGCCAGGTGGCCTCGGCGCGGTCGACGACGACCTTCAGGTACGGGTGGCCTGCCAGGACCCCGGACAGCGTACGGAACAGCGGCAGCGAGAGGTTCTCCCCGACGACCGTGCGGTCGGTCGTGGGGTCCGCGACGCCGACGGTGGGCGGAGTGGCGGTCATACGGCGACTCCCTCGGACGGTGCGGCCGGCCGGAGGCGCTGCCGGACCGGGGACGCTGACGGTGTGGCCGTGGCCGTGGCCGGGGGCCGGCCGGCCGGGGGCCCGGGCCGTGGCGCGGCGGGTACGGCGGGTGGCAGCACGTCGGGCAGCGCGTCCACCAGAGCCGTGAAGTCGCGCAGCACGGTGCGCGCGTCGGTGGCGGAGAGCAGGCACAGGGCCGCCATCGTGTTGGCCCCGCCGGCGGGGTCGTAGACCGGCACGGTGCTGCCGTCGGGCAGGGAACTCTCCGGTACGACCGAGAGGGTGCTGCCCGCGCTCAGCGCTACGGTCTCCTGCACCACGGGGAAGTCCCAGAGCCTGCGGTCCCGCCAGGCCGCGCCGTGGCCGTCCACCGCGAGGACGACGAGGGAACCAGCGGCGCCCCGCGCCTGCTCCGGACCGAGGACCCGCTCGGGCCAGGCGACCGGACGGCCCAGGAGATGGTCCACGAGCATGCCGACGACATCGAGCCCGAACACCTCCTCGATCTGCGGGACGGTCATCGCGCCGCCGAACCGGGCGGCCGTCTCGATCAGCCACATGCGCCCGTCGGCGCCGAGCTTGATCTCGGTGTGGGTGCCGCAGTCGCGCAGGCCGAGGGCGTCCACGGCCTCCCGGGCCAGGGCCACGACGCGGTCCTGGAGGTCCGCGGGAAGCAGCGCGGGGGTGATGCCGGCGCGCTCGGTGAACGGCCGCACCGTCGGCATCCGGCCGCTGACGCAGACCGGCCGGAACACGCCGCCGGTCACCACGCCCTCGACGCTGACGTAGTCGCCCCAGCCGGGCTCGTCGAACCACCCCGCGGTGTCGCCGGTCACGATCTCCTCGACCACGAAGTGTCCCGCCGCCTCGGCCACATGGAGTTCGGCGAAGCCCAGCCGGGCGGACAGGGCCATGGTCTCGCGCGAGCGCCGCCAGGCGGTGTCGGCCTCCTGCGGGGAGCCGATGATCTGATGGGCGGTGGAGCCGGCGCTCCAGGCCGCCTTCAGCAGCAGGGGAGCGGTCAGGGTGGCGACGGCTTCGTGGAGGTCCGCTTGCGTGGTGACGGGGCGGAACGCGGGCTGCGGCAGGCCGTGCCGATGCCAGGTGTGCCGCATCATCCGCTTGTCGCGGGCGAGCGCGGCGGCGTCTCCCGCCCCGGCGAGACCGAGCGCCTCGCACGCCTCGGCGACGGCCACGACCGCGTACTCGGAGAAGGTGAGAACCGCGTCCGCGCCGACGGCTTCGGCCCGCGAGACGATCAACGAGACCAGATCGGACCGCTCCGCGTCGGTGGGCAGCACGACCGAGGCGCACAGACGCTCCGCGGACGCGGCGACCGACGGCGGAAGCGCGCTGAGCGCCAGCAGGTGCACGTCCGCTCGCTCGGCTGCCCGGGACAGGACATGGCCGAGCGGCGGACCGCCCTTGGCGTGCACCAACAGCACCGTGCTCACTGAAATTCGTCTCCCATCGCTTGACTGTTCGCTCGTCCGTCCGGGGCGTCGGGCCGGGGTCCGGCCCCGCTGCCCGGCCCAGCGCCGCCCGTCGGCCGTGACCGGGACACGGTGACGCAACCCGCGTAGAACACGACGGGTAACCGGTGACACACACAAGGGAAACAGAAGGCGGAGGGCGAAAGTGCCACCGAAGGCGGGGGCCAATCAGGCAAATGCCAAAGTCGTGGACATCGTTGGAGTGCCGGCGAAGGTTTTCGATCACCTATGGCAAGCTGCCCCGGCGACGCGCTCACGTCTCGCAGTCGGCCGATAACCGAGCATGGCCGGCCGCCGCACGGGATAGGCATCGCCATGTCACCTCCCGCCGCCCGACGGGAACATGGACGGAAAGGCCGTCGTGGACGATCCCGGTCTCAGAGCACTGCTGGAGCATCTCCCCGTGTCCTGGTGGGAGGCCGACGAGCAGGGGCGCGTCACGGAGTGGGGCGGCGGGGCCCTCGCCGATCTGCCCACCGCGCAGCGCTTCCTGGACCGCGCGCGCCAAGAGCTGTCCGCTCCGGGAGAAGCCCTCCAAGGCGGCCACCGCCTGGTCCGGTTCGACGGCCGGACCTTTACCGTGAGATGGCCCCAGGTCGGGAGCCGGGGCTGGACGCGCGGGCTCGCGATGGAGGCCGGTGCGCAGCCCGCGGGCGGCCGGCCGTACGCCGCCTTCGCGGACTTCGCCGACTTCGCGCCGGCCGCGGCCTTCCTCCGCGACCGCGACGGCTGCTACTTATGGGCCAATCACGCCTACGCGCATCTCTACGGCACCACACCGGAGCGGATCGTCGGCAGCCGTATCGAGGACCTCGACACCCCCTCCGACGCCGCCCAGTTCCGGGCCCTGGACCAGGAGATCCTCCGCCGCGGCAAGCCGGTCCGCCACCACCTGCGGTATCACCGTTCGGACGGCAGCACAGGGCAGGCGGCCGGCCACCGCTTCCCGGTCCAGGAGAACGGCCGGGCCTGTGTGGCCGGGATCTACGTCGACATCACCGACCACGTCCGCGCGACGAGCCAGCGCCGGGAGGCCGAGGAGAATCTGCGCGCGCTGCGGGATCACAGCGGTCTGCCCTGCGCGCTGCTCTCGGTCGGCGGCCGTATCGAACAGGCGGGCACGGCCGCCGCCGAACTGTTCCGGACGCGCCTGTCCGACCTCGTCGGCCGCCGTGCGCACACCCTGCTCTCCGCCACGTCCGACCTCCGTCCCCTGCGTCGCGCCTGGGAGGGGCTGATCACCCGCCGCATCAGGCGGGCGGAGACCTCCGCCGTACTCCTGGACGCCGAGGGGCGCCAGCGCCGCGCGCAGCTCCACCTGTCCACGGTGAGCGGGCCCGTCGGCCGTGTCGCGCACGTGTGGGCCGTCGTCACCGACCAGAGCATCGCCCACGAGGCCCACCCGCCGCTCACCGCCGCGCAGATCCGCATACTGTCCCTCCTCGCCGGCGGCCGCACCAACGGCGAGATCGCCACCTCGCTCAAGCTCTCCCGGCAGGCGGTCGACTACCACCTCAGCCGGCTCCGGGACCTGCTGGGCGCCGAGACCAGGCCCGCCCTCGTCGCCCGTGCCTACGTCCTCGGCATCCTCGCCCCCCGCGCCTGGCCGCCGCGCCCGGCCGCGACCCGCGACCCGCTCAGCTCACGCTGAGACGCGCGGGCCGCGCCCGTGGCCGGGGCCCGCCCGCCGGGAGGCAGCGAAGCCGGCGACTCGCCGCCACCGCGTCAGTCCCGCGCCGACTCCGCTCCCCGCTCCCGCCCTTGCCCTCCGGCCACCCCGCAACCGGCCGGACCGGCCATGCCGAACTCTTCTGGTCCTGGAGGACAAGACCCGGCGCGAAATCGTCCGTTGCCTCAAGCGCTACGCTGCCCGGGAGGTCTTCCACGTGGTCGGACAGGTTCAGTCAGACCCCTGCTCATGGGGGCTGTCGTGACAGATGAGAGGGTCGGGCGGGTGAGTGAGACGACGGTGAAGACCCTGCAATACCGCTCTGACGGGCCGGAAGACGCGCCTTGTCTGGTTTTGGGTGCGGCGCTCGGGACCACTTGGCATATGTGGGATCGGCAGATACCCGAGCTGACCCGCCACTGGCGTGTCGTGCGGTTCGATCTGCCGGGGCACGGTGGGTCGCCCGCCTATCCGGCCTCCTCCATCGCCGAGCTGGCGGACCGGCTGGTGGCCACCCTCGACGCGCTGGGGGTGGACCGCTTCGGGTACGTGGGCTGTTCCATCGGTGGTGCGATCGGTGCCCAGCTGGCGCTCACCCGGCCGCAGCGCGTCACCTCGCTGGCCCTGGTCTCGTCCTCGCCGCGTTACGGCACCGCGGACGCCTGGCGCCAGCGCGGCGTGGTGATCCGTACGAACGGGCTGGACCCGATCGCCCGCACCTCGCCCGAGCGCTGGTTCACCCCCGGGTTCGCGGGGGCCCAGCCCGCCATCGTCGAGTGGGCCGTCCAGATGGTCCGTACCACCGACCCGGGCTGCTACATCGCCGCCTGTGAGGCGATGGCCTCCTTCGACGTCCGCTCCTCGCTCCAGCGGATCGGTGTGCCCACCCTCGTCGTCGTCGGCTCCGAGGACCAGGTCACTCCGACCACCGACGCCCGTACCCTGGTGGCCGGCATCCCGGACGCGAGCCTCGCGCTCGTGCCCGGCACCTCTCATCTGGCGCCCGTCGAGCAGCCCGCCGCCGTCACGGAACTGCTCATCCGGCACTTCACCGCCGCCTGGCACGACAAGCCGGGCGGTGCCACGCAGACCGCCATCGGCACCGCCGCGCCCAAGCCGGTGCTGACCGCCGCGCCGCCCCCGCCCGCGGCGCCCCCGGCCATCGAGTCCGGTCTCAGCCAGCCGGAGGCGGTCCGCGGCGGGGCGTACGAGCGGGGGAGCAAGGTGCGCCGCGAGGTGCTCGGCGACGCGCACGTGGACCGGGTGGAGGCCGGGACCGACGACTTCACCGGGGACTTCCAGGAGTTCATCACCCGCTACGCGTGGGGCGAGACGTGGACCCGCCCGGGGCTGGACCGGCGTACCCGCAGCATCGTCACGCTCACCGCGCTGGTCGCCCGCGGCCACCAGGACGAGCTGGCGCTGCACACCCGTGCCGCGCTGCGCAACGGGCTCACGCCCACGGAGATCAAAGAGGTGCTGCTGCACACCGCGGTCTACTGCGGCGTGCCCGCGGCCAACTCCGCGTTCGCCGTGGCCCAGCGTGTCATCCGTGAGGAGACCACCCCGGAGGCGTGATCCCCGGGGCCGGGCTCCGTCCCGCCCGGACCGTACGCCGTGGGGCCCGCGCGCCCTCCAGGGCCCGCCGCCCGCCCGCGCGGCAAGATGGGAACCATGGAACTCACGAAGAAGACCCACGCCTGTGTCCGGCTGGAGAAGGACGGGCAGGTGCTCGTCATCGACCCCGGTGTCTTCAGCGAGGAGGACGCGGCGGTCGGCGCCGACGCCATACTGATCACCCACGAGCACCCGGACCACTTCGACGAGCAGCGGCTGCGCGCGGGCATGGAAGCCCACCGCGGCGCCGAGATCTGGACCCTGGCCAGTGTCGCCGAGAAGATCTCCGCGGCCTTCCCCGGGCGGGTGCACACGGTCGGCGAGGGCGACACGTTCACCGCCGCCGGCTTCGACGTCGAGGTGCACGGCCAGCTGCACGCCGTGATCCACCCGGACATCCCGCGCGTCACGAACGTCGGCTACCTGATCACCACCGAGGACGACGGCGGCACCGTCTTCCACCCGGGTGACGCGCTCACCGTCCCCGAGGGCCGTACGGTCGACACGCTGCTGCTGCCGGTGCACGCGCCCTGGAACAAGGTCGCCGAGGTCATCGACTACCTCCGTGAGGTCCGCCCGCGCCGCGCCGTCGACGTGCACGACAGCCTGCTCCGGGACCACGCCCGCCCGGTCTACGACGGCATGATCGACAAGCTGGGCGGCACCGATCACACCCGCCTGGCCCCCGGTGACCGCACCGGTCTGAACTGAGAGCCACCGGCTCCGACTGTCACACCCCCGCTGTAGGTTTACGGATATGCGCATCGCGACCTGGAACGTCAATTCGATCACCGCCCGCCTCCCGAGGCTGCTGGCCTGGCTGGAGAACACCGGCACGGATGTGCTGTGCGTCCAGGAGACCAAGTGCTCGGCCGAGCAGTTCCCCCACGACCAGCTGCGCGAGCTGGGCTACGAGGCCGCGGTGCACGCCACCGGCCGGTGGAACGGCGTCGCGCTGCTGTCCAGGGTGGGCCTGGAGGACGTGACCCCCGGCCTGGCCGGCGGCCCGGACTACGAAGGGGTGCAGGAGCCCCGCGCCGTCTCCGCGACCTGCGGCCCGGTCCGCCTCTGGTCCGTGTACGTGCCCAACGGCCGGGAGATCGACCACGCGCACTTCGCCTACAAGCTCCAGTGGTTCGAGGCGCTGAAGGCGGCCGTGGCCGAGGACGCGGCGGGCCCCCGGCCCTTCGCGGTCCTCGGCGACTTCAACGTCGCGCCGACCGACGAGGACGTCTGGGACACCTCCGTCTTCGAGGGCATGACGCATGTGACGCCCGCCGAGCGCGCGGCGCTGGGCGCCCTGCGGGAGGCCGGACTGTCGGACGTGGTGCCGCGCCCGCTGAAGTACGACAAGCCGTTCACCTACTGGGACTACCGCCAGCTCTGCTTCCCGAAGAACAAGGGCATGCGCATCGACCTGGTCTACGGCAACGAGCCGTTCGCCAAGGCCGTCTCGGACGCCTACGTGGACCGCGAGGAGCGCAAGGGCAAGGGCGCCTCGGACCACGCCCCGGTGGTCGTGGACCTGGACGTCTGAGCCGGGGGCGCGCGGCAGGCCGAGCCCGGGGCCCGGCAGGCCGCGCGCCGGTCCGGTTCAGGGGGCGGTGGGCACCAGCGTGCGCAGGTCCACCGACTCCCCGAGCGCCCGCAGGCCCGCGTCCCCGGGATGCAGGTGATCGCCGCTGTCGTACGCGGGCCGCAGCCGCTGCGGGCGCCGGGGGTCCCGCAGCACCGCGTCGAAGTCCAGGACGGCGTCGAAGTCCGCGCCGCGCGCCCGCAGGGCGGCGTTCACGGCGGTACGCCGCGCCTCGACCGCCGCCGTGCAGTCCGCGAAGCCCTCGCACGGCGCGAGGGTCGCGGCCACCACCCGCAGCCCACGCCCGTGCGCGCGCCGGGCGACGGCCCGCAGCCCCGCCACGACCTCGTGTGCCGGGGTACCGGCCCGTACGTCGTTGATCCCCTCAAAGACCACGACCGTACGGACCAAGGGCTGCGCCAGGACGTCCCGCTCCAGCCGGTGCCCGGCGCTGACGCCGCCGGTGTCGGTGCTCACCCCGTCACCCCGATAGCGGTCGGTGACGACCCGGTTCGCCGCGATGCCGCTGTTGACCACCCCGTAGCGCGGCACCCCGTGCTGTGCCCGGAGGCGGCGGGCCAGTACGTCCGGCCAGCGCCGGTCGGCGCCCGCCGTCGAGCCCGAGCCGTCGGTGATCGAGTCCCCGAGCGTCACGACCGTCCCCGGCCCGCCCGCCACCTCCACCCCGGTCAGGAACGGCCAGCCGGTCAGCGTGCCGGGGTACGACGCGGCACCGGCGTCCCCCGTACGGTCGCCGCCGCCCGGCACGCCGGCGTAGGAGACCTGCCGGGACTCCCGGTGCACGGGAGCGGCCGTCACCGTCCCCGGCAGATACAGGCTGACCAGCAGGTTCCGGCCCGCGGGCACGGTGAGGCGGAGCGGATCGGCGTACGCCTGGGCGCCGGCCGGGATGCGCACGCCCCGCTGACCGCCGAACGTCAGCGCCACGGGTTTCCCCGCGGCCCCGGCTCCGCCGCCCGCGCCCTGTACGGCCACGCTCGCCGCCCCGAAGTCCACCGGCGCCGAGGCGAACGTGTTCGCCAGCCGGATCCGGACCCGCGACCCGCCCGCGCCACTGTGCACGACCAGCCGCAGCGTCTGGTCGCGCCATGGCCCGGCCTTCGCGTACCCGCCCGTACTCGCACCCCAACTGCCCGTCCAGCCGACGCCGTTGTCGCGCACCGCCGCAGCGAATACATGCAGGTCGGCCCCGGGCCCGGGGTCCCGGGGCAGGACGACGGCGGCCACCTCGCGCCCGCGCGCCACCGGCACGCCCACCGCGTACAGCCGCGCGCGCTCCGCCCGTTGGCCGCCCGGTGTGTTGATGTGCGGCAGCGCCACGGCCTTGGTGCTCAGCGGGCCCGTGCGCCAGTCCGGCGCGGTCAGCCGGTACGTGCTGCGCGTCCCGTCCCGGTAGCGGACCGTGCCGGTCCCGGTCACCGTGCCGCCGGTCGCGGCCACCAGCAGCGACAGGGCGTCGCCGCGCCCGCGCAGCCGTACGGCCTGGCCGTCGGCCCGTACGTTGTCCGGCCGGCCCGCGGCGGCGCGCGGCCACCGGAGCCGGGCCGCGTCGAGGGTGAGCACCCGCCCCGGCGTCCAGCCCGCCGCGGCGAGGTCCCGCGCGGACAGCGAGTTGCCCGCGCCGTCGAAGTCCGCCGACTCCGGGGCGGACGGCTCGCTGACCGCCGTGTTGTCGAAGAGCCGCTCCAACGGCACGGGCGACGCGCCCTGTTGGGGCGCCGCCGGGGCGGCCGTGGTCGTCAGGGGCAGGGCGAGCACCGGGGCGAGGGCCACGCCCCACAGTCGTACGCGCATACGGTCATTCCTTCCGCGGACACCGAGGACGGGCACGAGGGCCGGCCCGAGGCCGGGCGCGAGGACCGGCCGGAACCGGCGGCCCGGAGCGGCGATCCGGTCACCGGCCTGCCGCGCGCCTGTGGCCACCGCCCCGGCCCGGGTGGGACGCTACGCCCATGAACATGTCTTTCCTGGACAAGTGGCGCAAGCGGCCGGAAGCGATCCCTGCTGTCGAAGGCGACCCCGAAGGCGCGGCCGAGCTGCTCGCGGAGTGCGAGCTGCTGCGCGCCCAGGCCCAGACCGAAGGCGTGGAACTGGACGACACGGTGCACTCGTTGGAAGCCCTGGACCAACTGCGTCCCGCCTGGCGCGACGACCCCGAGGTGGTGACCTGGCTCGGCAACGACGCGGGCTTCTACCTGGGCACGGTGCTGGTGCGCACGGTGCCCGGCGCCAGCTGGAAGGTGTGGCCGGGCGGCGAGCCGGTCGTCCGGCTCGCGTCCGGCCGGGAGGTGGACGTGGTGACGGCGGGCCGGGACTGGGCGGCCACCGGCGCGCCCGAGCTGTGCCAGCTCTACGCGGAGGCCGCCGAGGACTGACCGGCCGCCCGGCCCCGGGTCTTGCGATCTCGGAAGACCCGGCCTAGACGAACCCGATGTCGTACGCGAGCCGCCACCGGTCGGCCCGGACGACGATGTCCGAGGTCTCCACGGCCCGTCCGTCCGCGTCGAAGTGGGTGCGTTCCACGACCGTCACGCACTGTCCGGGTGAACAGCCCAGTGCCTCCGCCTCGGCACTGGAAGCGGGCCGGGACCCCACGCGCTCCTCGGCGCGCACCACCCGGATGCCGATGGCCGCCATGCGCCCCCGGACGCCACGCCGGGCATAGGGCCCGCACTCCGGGAAGACGACGTCCGTGCCCTCGGTGATGGCGAGCGGCTCCCAGCTCGTGGCGAGTTGCACCGGCTGCCGGTTGGCCAGGTACTCGTACACCGACCGGACCACGCCGGTGCCCGGCACGATGCACAGCCGCCGCGCCACCCGGTCGGACGCGGCGTCCGTCGTCGAGGACGCCTCCCAGGTCAGCGGCGCGCCGTCGGGCGAGCCCTCCAGGGTGATCCGGGCGGCGAACGGGGAGTCGACGGCGCCCGTGGACCGCAGCAGGGTGCCTATCGGCGCCCGGTCGGCCACGAACACCCCGCGACCGAACTGGCCTTCCGCGTAGCCGGCGGCCTTCAGGACGCGGACCGCCCGGTCCACCGTCTGGTCGCTGGCCTCGTACGCCCGCTTCAGCTCGGAGCGGGACGGGATGCGCGCGCCGACGGGGAGCACCCCTTCGTCGATCTGGCGGCGCAGGTCGTCGGCGATGCGCTGGAAGACAGGTCGGTTGTCACCCATGACCACAGGCTAGGTACGCAGGCAGGCTCTGTGTACCTAGGGAAGGGCGGCGGGGCGGCCGTCCGCCCGGCCGTCCCCGTACCCGGCACGCGTGGACATTTTCTCCGGTAATCGGGGGTTGTCATGCCATCTGTGCGTGTCAGCGGAGAAGGCCCGGTTTCGTGCGGGTAGGTTGCGGTGTCCTGGCTGGACGGATGAGAGTGAGCAGGGCTGCACATGGCCGGTGATGCGCTGATCGAGCTGCGCGGGGTCAACAAGCACTACGGGAAACTGCATGTCCTCCAGGACATCGATCTGACCGTCGGCCGCGGCGAGGTGGTGGTCGTCATCGGGCCCTCCGGGTCCGGCAAGTCCACCCTGTGCCGCACCATCAACCGCCTCGAACCGGTCGAGTCCGGCACCATCACCCTGAACGGCCACCCGCTCCCCGAGGAGGGGCGGGAACTGGCCAGGCTGCGTGCCGAAGTCGGCATGGTCTTCCAGTCCTTCAACCTCTTCGCGCACAAGACCGTGCTGGCCAACGTGATGCTCGCACCGGTCAAGGTCCGGGGGCGCAAGAAGGAGGAGGCCGAGCGGCGGGCCCGCCAACTCCTGGAACGGGTGGGCCTGGCGGCGCACGCCGACAAGTACCCGGCGCAGCTCTCCGGCGGCCAGCAGCAGCGGGTGGCCATCGCCCGCGCGCTCGCCATGGAACCGCAGGCACTGCTCTTCGACGAGCCGACCTCCGCCCTCGACCCGGAGATGATCAACGAGGTGCTGGAGGTCATGCAGCAGCTGGCGCAGGAGGGCATGACGATGGTCGTCGTCACCCACGAGATGGGGTTCGCGCGCTCCGCCGCCAACCGCGTCGTCTTCATGGCCGACGGCCGGATCGTCGAGGACCGTACGCCGGAGGAGTTCTTCACCGCGCCCGAGAGCGACCGTGCCAGGGACTTCCTCTCCAAGATCCTCAAGCACTGACCGGGGGCGCCGCCATGCACCAGACCCGAACCGCCCTCGCGGCGCTCGCGCTGACCGCCGTCGCGCTGCTGGCCGCCGGCTGCGGCAAGTCCGGCAGCCCGCCCGTCAAAGGCCCCAAGGGCAGCCAGCTGCCCCGCTACACGACCGCCACGGGATTCCAGCTGCCCGCCTCCGCGACCTGGCGCAAGGCCAGGAGCCGGGGCCGGCTGGTGGTCGGCGCCAAGGAGGACCAGCCGTACATGGGGGAGCGGGACCCGGCCTCCGGGACGTACACCGGCTTCGACATCGAGATCGCCAGGATGCTGTCCGCCTCCCTCGGCTTCGACCCGAAGACGGTCCAGTTCAAGACCATCGCCTCCGCCAACCGCGAGACCGCCCTGCAGAACGGCCAGATCGACTACTACGTCGGCACCTACACCATCAACGCCAAGCGCAAGCAGCAGGTGGGCTTCGCCGGCCCGTACTACATGGCGGGGCAGGGCCTGCTGGTGCGCAAGGACCAGAAGGGCATCGACGGGCCGCGGGACCTGGCGGGCAAGAAGGTCTGCTCGGCGGCCGGCTCCACGCCGTACCAGCGCATCCAGGCTGACTACCCCGAGGCCGACCTGGTCGCCTACGACACGTACTCGGTGTGCGTGGACAACCTGCTGACGTACCAGGTGGACGCCGTCACCACCGACGACGCGATCCTGATGGGCTACGCGGCCAAGGTGCCCGACGAGCTGAAGCTGGCCGGGAAGCCGTTCTCCGAGGAGCCGTACGGCATCGGCGTGCCGCGCGGGGACACCGCGCTGCGCCTCGCGCTGGACGACGCCCTCGCCGCCCACGAGAAGAACGGCGACTGGAAGAAGGCGTACGACGCGACGCTGGGCCTGTCCGGCGTCCCCGCCCCGCAACCGCCCGCCATCGACCGCTACCCGGCGGGCTGAGGACGAGGACCGCCCATGAACGTGCTCCTGGACAACTTCTCCCTCTACGGGAAGGGCCTGCTCGGCACCGTCGAACTGACCGTCTTCGCCTCGCTGCTCGCGCTCGTCGTCGGGGTGCTGATGGCGGGCTTCCGGGTGGCGCCGGTCGGCTCGCTGCGGGCGCTGGGCACCGTGTGGGTGATGGTGCTGCGCAACACCCCGCTGACGCTGCTGTTCTTCGCGGTGCTGCTGGGGCTGCCGCGCTTCGGCGTCGTGCTGCCCTTCAAGGTGTTCGCCGTGCTGGCGCTGGGCTGCTACACCTCCGCCTTCATCTGCGAGGCGGTGCGCTCCGGCATCAACACCGTCCCGGTGGGGCAGGGCGAGGCGGCCCGCAGCCTCGGCATGACCTTCGCGCAGACGCTGGGCGACGTGGTGCTGCCGCAGGCGTTCCGCACCGTCATCCCGCCCATCGGCTCCACGCTCATCGCGCTCGCCAAGAACTCCGCGATCGCCGGCTCCTTCAGCGTCGTCGAACTCCTCGGCACCTACAAGACGCTCAACGAGCTGGGCTACAGCATCATCTGGTCGTTCGTCTGGATCGCCGTCGGCTACCTGATCGTGACCCTGTCCATCAGCGCGCTGTTCAACGTGCTGGAAAAGCGCTGGGGGGTTCCCCGATGACCGCCACCGCCCTCTATGACGTCCCCGGCCCGCAGACCCGGCGCCGGCACCGGCTCTACGGGGCGGCCGCGACCGTGGTGATCCTGGCCGTCCTGGCCTGGGCCGTGTACCTGCTCATCGACACCGGGCAGTTCAGCGCCCGCAAGTGGTCGCCGTTCGCCTACAAGGGCATCCAGGAACTGCTGCTCGAAGGGCTGGCCAACACGCTCAAGGCGTTCGCCTGCGCCGCGGTGCTGTCGCTCGTCCTCGGCGCGGTGCTGGCCGCCGGCCGGCTCTCGGAGCATGCGCCGGTCCGCCGGGTGAGCACGCTGCTGGTGGAGTTCTTCCGCGCGATGCCCGTACTGGTCATGATCTTCTTCATCTACGTGGCCCTGAAGGCCGAGCCGCTGTACGCGCTGGTCGCCGGGCTGACGCTGTACAACGGCTCGGTGCTGGCCGAGGTGTTCCGGGCCGGCGTCCACTCGGTCGACCGCGGGCAGCGGGAGGCCGCGTACGCGCTGGGCATGCGCAAGACGCAGGTGATGACGCACGTCCTGGTGCCGCAGGCGGTCCGGGCCATGCTGCCCACGATCATCAGTCAGCTCGTGGTGGCCCTGAAGGACACCTCGCTCGGCTTCCTGATCACCTACGAGGAGTTCCTGCACGCCGGCAAGCTGATCGCCTCCAACCTCGACTACGACCTGCCGTTCATCCCGGTCGTCCTGATCATCTCGCCGATCTACATCGGCATGTGCATGCTGCTGTCGTGGTGCGCGTACCGGGTCGCCAAGTGGCAGCGCCGCAGCCTGAAGACGAAAGCGGTGGACGTGAACGCGCCGGAGCCGGGGACCCTGCTGCCGGGGGCGCAGCAGCAGCGCTGACGCCCCGGCCGCCCGGCCCGCGCTCAGTCGCGCACCGGCACCGACACCCACGACGGGTCGCTCGCGGGGGAGGAGAAGGTGAGTTCGGCGCCGGACGGGTTGTGCTCGATGTAGAGCGGGTCCACGGAGTCCACGACCACCGCCAGCCGGTGGCCCGCCGGGACGTCGTACGCCGTCGAGAACAGCTCCAGGTCCACGCCGAACGGTGTGCCCGGTGTCTTGCCGTGGAACGTGAACGGCGCGTGCGAGACCAGTTTGCCGACGCCGAGCGGTCCGACGTCGTACAGGTAGGCGATGCCGGTGCCGCTCCCGGCGGTGCTGGTGACGGTGGTGTGCAGCTTCGCCGTGCCGCGTACGTGCTGGGCGCTCGCGTACCGCTCGGACTGCCACACGGCGGCGGCCGAGCGCGGCAGCAGCGGGATCGAGGCCATCGGCGGCAGCCGGAGGAACTGGTCCAGGAGGCTGGAGAGGAAGATCGTGCCGCCGTTGGCGCCGGAGTCCCGGCCGGTGCGGATGCGGTGGGTGCCGTTCAGCTCGATCCGGCGGTTCCCGGAGGGGACGTCCTGCCAGCTCTTGTAGCCCTCATAGGCGCCGGTGGAGCGGGATTTCAGCTGTACGGGGGCCTCCCGGTCCACGCCGTTGTCGGCGCCCTTGAGGTAGTGGTCGAACCAGCGCCTGGTGTGGTCCCAGGTGTCGTTCGGCAGGCCGAGCAGGCCCAGGCCCTCGGCGGTGGCGTGGTCACCGGGCCGGAACTCCAGCCGCTTGGGCCCCTTGAGCTTCTCGTAGAAGTCGGCGTACTGGTTGGGCGGGAAGAGCGAGTCGCCCCAGGCGTTGCCCAGCATGATCGCCGCGCCATTGGCGTTGATCTTGTCGAGGTAGGTGACCGGGGACCGCTGGGCGCCCCACTTGATCATCTCGCCTTCCTTGGCCAGGTTGGAGCCGAGGAAGTCCTTGAGGATGCCGGTCAGTTCCGGGCCGGGCCGCCCGGTGAGCGCGCCCGCGCCGCCGAGCATCGCCGCCGCCTGGAGGTGCTGGGTGCGTCCGCTGTAGATCGAGTCGATCAGGTCGGCCCAGCCGCTCAGCGCCGCGACCGCCTTGACCCGCCGGTCGAAGGCGGCGGTCAGCAGGCTGATCCCGGCGCCGTACGACACGCCGCCCATGCCCACCTGGGCCGGGTCGGCCGGGGTGTGCGCCAGCGCCCAGTCGATGACCTTGGAGGCGTCGGCGATGTCCGCGGGACCGGCCGTCTCGATCTGCCCGCCGGACTGCCAGAAGCCCCGGGAGTTGTAGCCGACCACCACGTACCCGGCGTCGGCGAGCTTCTTGGCCTGCGCGACGTACTCGATCTGCGGCATGGCCCAGCTGGTGGGCAGCACGACGAGCGGGTAGCGGCGGCCGGGTACGGCGTCGCCCGGGGTGAAGACGTTGGCCTTGAGGGTGATGCCGCCGTCGCCGGTGATGTCGACGAACCGCACGTCGGGGAAGCGGGCGGCGAGGTCCTGTTGCGTCGTGGCGCCGCCGCGCGCGCCGGCCGGGGGCGCGGTCGCGGCGGAGTTCGCCGCCGGGGCGCCCGCGAGGGTGGAGGTGGCGAGCACGGCCGCGGATACGGTGCCGACGGCGGTGCGCAGCGTGGTGCGGGAGGGCGACATCTACTGCTCCAGGTGCTCCAGGAGGGGGACTGAAGTGACTGGAGAGTAAGGTGTCGCTCTTACCGCTGGTAACCCGTCGGTAGGTTACGGATGGGTAACGTGGTGCGGTCCGGGACCGGGCCGTCCGGTGGTGGGCCCCGCCCGCGGGCCCGGCGCCCCGCGGGCTCAGAGGCCCCCGGCCCGCCCCCCCACCCCGGAGGGGGTGTCCGCCCCCCGGACGCCCCCCCCCCCGCGCGGGCC
>NZ_JBIRGD010000035.1:0-90158 GCF_044327805.1 Streptomyces sp. NPDC018019
GAGCCGCCACCGGACTTGGCGCCGGACTTCCCGCCGCCTGTCTTGCCGGACGTGCCGGAGCCGCGGCCGCCACCGCTGCCGCTGCTGCCCGAGGAACCGCGGCCGCCGCCCCCGGTGGAGCCGCGGCCGCCGCCGAGGGCCTTGCGGCCGAAGTCCTGGCTGGAGGGCGCCTGCTTGGCGCGCTGCTGGACGGCCTTGTCGCCGATGCTCTGCATCGCCACCCCGTGCTTGGCGGCGGCCTCCTCCAGGGCGAGCTGGTGCTTGAGGCGGGCCTCACGCAGCGGCGCGTTCTCCGCCTCGCGCTCCAGACGGCGCTGACGCCAGTCCTGCACGGCGGTCGCGGTGCCGCGCAGCGCGGCCAGCGCGACCGCCAGCGTCGCCGCCAGGCTGAGCACCCCAAGGCCCGGCGCCTCGGCGTCCTCCTCGTCTTCCGGCGCGTCCACCCCTTGCGTACGGAGCGCAACCTGGGCCTGGCCCGCGCCGGGGGCGGGCGGCAGGGACGGGGACAGGACGGCCAGGGAGTCGGCCGCCGAGCGCCGGCAGCGGGCCGGAAGCGCTGCCGCTCCGCCGTCGTCGTCGGGGTCGGTGTCGTTCGGGGTGTCGTCCGGGTCGGTCGGTGGGGTGGCGGGCGGCGCCGGGGGAGGGGCGCCGGGGACCGGGGGGAGCCCCGGCGGAGCCCCTCCCCGGGGACGGAAGGGGTAGATCGTTCCCCCTCCGTCGCCGTTCCGGTTGTCGTCAGACACGGGTTCTCCAAGGGTTGACAGAGGGTGACCGGATCGGGGATCCTCGCGCGCCCGCGCGCCCGTGCGCCCGCGCGCCCGCCTTGGGACCCCCGACCCGGCCCGTCTCCGGGTGGTGGTGATGGTGATGACGATTACGCGCGGTCACCGCGACTGGCGGGCCGCCCAGTTCTCCAGAGTCAGCGCCAGGTCCTGCCAAGCTTCCGGATGGGCCTTGCAGATCACCCGGCACCGGTCCCACCAGGCATCGGCCAAGCCCGCGTGACCGCGCTGCTGGACCTGTCGGGCCTGGCGTGCCTGCCAGTGGGCCTGGCGCCGGGCGGCCCGCTCCTCGGCGGCCGCCCGTACCTCCGCCACGTCAGGCTCCCTTGCGGAACAGGTCGTTCACGCCACGGACCGCCGTCCCACCGGACGCCGGAGCGGGCTCCTGACCTGCGGTTTCGCCGTCTGCGGTCTGGTCCTCGCCGGGCGGCGGCGCGAGGGTGGCGGCCGTCTTGTGCAGGCTCTTGGCCGCCAGCGCGCCGACCGCGCCCTTGCGGCCGCCCTTCGCGGCGGCCTTGTCCGCGGCCTGCTGCGCCCGCTTGGCCGGCAGGGACGACACTTCGTTGACGTGGTCGGCGTAGGAGGTCCGTAGCGCCCCTGCGGCCTGCGCGGCCTTGCGCGACGCCTTGACCAGCGCCTTCAGGTGCCGGTCGACCTTCCAGGACCTCCAGCGGGCAGCGAAGCGCGAGTCGCCGTCGATGTGCTGACTGCGCAGCGCCGTCTGGAAGGTGGCGCGCACGGCCTGGTACTGGCTCAGGTCCGTGTTGTGCTCCCGCTCGCGGTCCAGCGACCACGGGGTCAGGTGCTGGAGGTACAGCAGCGGCCGGAACTCCGCCGGCACACGGTTGAGCACCTCCGGCGTCACGTGCAGGTCGATCTCTTTCTTCATCTCCGACGACACGGTGGATCTCCTTTTCGGGGGTGGGGGCCCGCTCGGGGCAGAAGCGGGCCCAGCCCGCAGGGCGGTGCTCGCCGCCCGCGCTCAGGTGCGGGCGGCGAGGTTCAGGTGCGGGTGCGCGGCTTCGACCCGGTCGCGGATGCGCTGAGCGGTCGGCCGGGAGGGTGCGCCCATCCCGGCGGCGCTCAGCGCGTCGCGGATCTCGGTCCACTCCGGGCGGCGGCCCGCCGTGTAGAGCCCGCGCACGATCTCGTCCTGGCGCTCCTTGAGCGCGCCACGCTCACCGGTGTGAGCGCGCTTGGCCTGACGGCGCTCACGCTTGGGACGCTCAGAGGACGGGCGCTCACCATCAGCACGGTGAGCACGCTCACCCGTGGTGCCTTGAGCGCGCTCAGCGCCCGTACGGTGAGCGCGCTCGCCCTGCTGGTGAGCGCGCTCAGCGGTGCGCGGCTGAGCGCCGGACTGAGCGGGCGCGGCACCGCGCTCAGGCACGCTCCCGCTCTCGGGCTGAGCGCTCGGCTTCGTGGTGCCGTGACCGTCTTCCTGGAGCTGGTGGATGCGCCAGACGATGGCAACCACGACGATCACGGCGATGACGATCAGCCAGACGCTCGGGTGCTGTTCGCCGTTGACCACGGTCATGCCGGCGCCGGTGCGGTCCGCCACGTGGAAGGTGATGTTGGTGGCGGCCATCAGGCCGAGAGCGAAGCCCACGTCCTTGCGCTTGCGGAACGCTGTGATCGCGTAGACGTCCAGGCCCAGCGGCAGGGCCCATCCGGCGTCGCCGATCGGGGTGTCGCCCAGGCCGACCAGCCGGGCGAACTGCCACTCGCCGGACGCGGTCAGGACGATCACCGCTGCCAGGCCCACCCACAAGGCGGCCGCCTTGGCGATCTCACCTGCGCTGTACTGGCGCTTGAGGCTGGTCGCCCGCTGCTCGGCAAGCTGGTGGTCCTTCTTGGCGGCCCGAAGCTCCTGTTCGGCGGCCTGGCGGGTCTGCTGGGCTGCCTGGAGCTCCTGTTCGGCGTCGCGGCGGATGTCCGCGACCGCGGCGCGGGCCCGGGCTTCCGTCTCCTGGCGCAGAGTCTGCGCCTCGGCGGCCGCCCGTTCGCCGAGCTGCCCGGCCTCCCGTTCGGCCCGGGCCCGGATGGCGTCGGCGTCGTCCGCGGCCTCGCGCCGGACCTTGTCCCGAAACTCGGCGAGCTCCGCCTCGATGGCGCGACGCCGCTCGGCGAGGTCCTCATCCAGTTCCAGCCGAGCCGAGCGGCGGGCCAGTTCCAGGTCGGAGTCGAGCGCGGCGCGGGCCGCGTGGATCTCCGCGGCCTGACGCTGGGCCTCATCCATGATCCGCGCGGCGTCGGCGAGCGCGTCGCGGTAGGCGGCCTCCGCCGCCGACCGGCGCAGCGCCGCCACGCATTCGGCCTGCTCAGCGGCCTCCGCGAGGATCTGCTGGGCCTGCCGCTCGGCTTGGGCCAGCAGGCCGGTGGCCTGCTCCTCGGCTCGGTCGCGGATCGCCTGGGCGGCGCGGTCGGCGTCCGAGCGCACCCGGCCGGCGGCCGCGCGGGCCGAGGTGGCCATCTGCCGGGCCTGGTGGCGGGCACGGTCGTGCAGCGCCTGCGCCTGGTCCTCGGCGGTGGTGCGGACGCCGTCCGCCGCGGCGGTGGCCTGCCGCAGCCGGTCTCCGGCCTCCTCTGCTGCCTCGGCCAGGACCCGGCGGGCGTCGGCGGCCGCCGCCCGGCGGACCGTACGGGCGCCGTCCTCGGCGGCCCGGAGCAGCTCGGCCGCCTCGGCGGACGCCTGCTGCCGGGCCCCTTCGAGCACATCGGCGGCCCGGTCCATCAGGTCCGCGGCCCTATCGCGCAGGTCCGCGGCGCGGGCCTCGGCCTCCTCCCGCACCTCCGGGCTCGGCGGCACGGTCGCCGACCCGGTCGGGCGGCGCGGCGGCGGTGTCGTCTTCGTCGGCGGCTTGCGGGCCGCCGTCTTCTTCTTCCCGGGGGTCTTATTGCGGGTCGCGGTACGGGCGGCCACGCCTCAGCTCCTCTTCATATCTACGGAGGTGGCCGCCCGTCGGGCGGCCACCTCGGCGTGGTCAGTCCTGGGTGCTGCGGCCGTCTGCGTCGCGCGAGGCCGCCAGGTTCTGGTGCACCTCGTACGCCGCCGCATCCCACCGCTCCTCCACCGGGTCACCGTGCTCCTGGCGGAAGTCCGCGGCAGTGATCGCCGGGGTGCGCCATGCCTCCTTCAGCCCGAAGAAGGCCAGCCACTCGTCAGGTGGTGCGCCATCGAGGTACCAGCGGTCGATCGCCTTGCGCAGCCGCGGTTCAGCGAAGGCTGTCCACAGCGCCACGACGCTGATGGCGACTAGCCAGGATTCAGCCCCGTCCTGCGAGTGGAGGTCGATGAGGTCCGACGGCCCCTGCGCACCGAGCGCCGGGACCAGGGAGGCCGAAACAGCGGCGATGGCGAGCACCACGAATGGGGTGATGTTGCGCACCGTGAAGTGCCCGACGCTGGCGATCCAGTAGCGCCTGCTCATGCCCACACCTCCGCGTCCTGCTCGGCGATGACGCGGCGCGCCAGCTCCTGCTGGATCCGGTCGGCGGCCGTCACCGAACCGTCCTTGCGGGCGGCCTCATGGGCCCTGACCAGCAGCAGGTTGTTCACGCTGCTGAGCGCGTGCGCGCAGTCCGCGCAGTCCTCGGCGAGATGCGAGGCCAGGACCTCCGGGTCGCTGACGTGCTTGTCGGCGACCGCGGACGGCGGCAGCGTGGCAAGCGCGGCCTGCCGTTTGGCTTCCAGGGCCCGGAAGTACGTCTCGATGAACGGCTCCTGTGGCGCCGGCGACAGCGGGGGCAAGGCGCGCCGCCAGCAGCTCCAGCCGGTGACCGGGGCGGACTCCGGCACCTGCGACCAGGTCAGCGGGTCCGGCAGGGACGGATCGGCGTCGCGTGCGGCCTGGTCGGCCTCGCCCTGCGTGCGGTGGACGCTGTGCAGGCGGCCGTCGCGCACCAGCACGTGCACGGGCCGGGTGGCGGCGTCGGTGTAGTGGTCGAGCGCGCCCGCCAGCAGGTCTCGGATGCGGCGCAGGCCGGAGACCTCAAAGGCGGCGCGGTCCAGGTCGTCGCTGTACTGGTCGGCACGGCGCCGGACAGTGGACAACTCGCGCTTGAGATCGTCGATCTGGCGCTGCTGCCGCTCGGCACGGGCGGCCAGGTCGTGGGTGCGCCGGGCGTAGGTGTTGCGCTGGTCCCAGAGGCGGGCCAGCCGCAGCTGGACGGCCGAGACGCGTGCTTCGGCGTGAGCGCGCTCGGCGATGAGCCGGGCGTACCGGCGCGGGCTGATGAACCAGGTCATGATGGAAACCCCCTGACGCCCGCTGCACGGCGGCGGGCGGAGATGATGCGCGAGATGGTGAGGGCGGCGCGAAAGGCGCAGCGCCCGATCAGGGCGGCGCCGAGCAGGCCGGGCGCGGCCGCCGCCGACGCCACCAGGACGTCGACGGCGGCGGCGAGCACCGGCTTCAGGAGGAGACCGGCCCCGTAGCCGAGGCCGGTCCCGAGCAGGGCCAGCGCTACGAGCGCGGCCGGGTGCAGCTGGTCGGTGGTGTCCCGCAGGCTGCGCCAGGCCTTGCCGATCCGGCGGACCGGTGACGGAGAGCCGGTCACCCCGGCCCCTCCTCACCGCCACGTTCCAGCGCCTCGCAGGCGGCACGGATCTGCGCGGCCGCCGCGGCCGGCAGCTCGGCGGTGTCGATCGCTTGCAGCAGGTCGACGGCTCGGGTCCGGCGCAGCCGGGCGACCGTCAGATCGTCGGTCGCCGCGTCCAGGAGCCGGGACTGCTGGCCCACCCGGGCCCGCAACCGCCGCAGTTCGTCGTCCTTCAGCGTCAGGACGAACAGGGTGGCGGCGTGGTGAACGAGGTGGGCGCGCAGCTCGGCGAGGGTGGTGTCCCGTACGAGACGCACCCGCACCGGAAGCAGCTTCTTCGGCGTTCCGGCGGCCCTCATGCGACGCCCCCGGTCTTGCCGTACTTGTGCGCGGAGCGGTTGTTCGCCTCGTCGACCTTGCGGTCCAGCTCCCGGCGCTCTTCCTCGGTCATGCCGTCCACCCCGCCACGGTCCTCGCGTCGGCCGGGACGGCGTCGAGGTCGGTGTCGACGGAGGCGACCAGGGCCTCGATCCTGTCAACGGTGATCTCGGCGCTGTCGACGGTGATGCGGAGGTGGACGCGGCCCTCGCACATGGTGCCGAGGATGCGGGCGCCGCCCGGGGTGCGGGTGATGCCGCTGTCCTCCAGCTCGTCGATCAGGGCGGGCAGGAGGTGAACGGCCTGGGGGCTGACGGTGAGATCAGCGGTGATGGTGCCGGGATTCACGGTGACGGAGATGTCGACACCGATCCGGGCCAGGCTCTTGACGTCCTCGTAGACGCTCCACGCCTCGGAAACGACGTCCTCGACGCCATTGGTCAGGGCCTCGGGACGCAGCGGGAGGGCGGCTGAGATGATGGACATGCGGATCTGCTCCCTGTGAGATCGGGTTGGTCCGTGACAGCCCCCGGCACACATGGCGTCTCCAGCGCCGTGCCGGGGGCTGTGCGCCGTCGATCGCGTTCGATCGCGGCGCCGTGAGCGGATGGGGAGTTGCACACGCTGACTCGACGCCAGCCCCGACCCCACCCCTGGGGCCCTGCTCAGATCCGCTCTCGGGCTGCCGTGCGGCCAGCCCCCCGCTCAAGACCACACCAGCCGAAATTCTCGGAAACCTGCTGGTGAGGGGGTCATCTCGTCATTGCTGACGGCAGGGGCGCCGCGGCCCGAATTCAGTCCACTGTTGAGTTTTCAAGGCCAGCACGCTCATCCGGCTTCGCTCCGCAGAGGTGGTCCGAAGGCGCTTTACGGCATATGGCCGTGCCGCAGGCGCACCCGCCCAAGGGCAGGCACAAGGGCGCGAGTAAGGCGTTGACGTGCATGTATAGCCAGCGCAACCGGTTGATTTAGCGCCCTAAACCGGCTGACATCAAAACCATAGGACTGACCTGCGGCGCGAGTCAACCACCTTGAACCAGGCGGGTTTAGTGGGGTAAACATGAGCCCGGGACGAAGGGAGGCACAAATGGAACAGCAGCGACCTGACCCGGTCACATCCGTACTACAAGAGCGACTCGACGCGGCTTTCAACATCACGCTGGCGCAGCTGAAGGAGATGTCTGACCCCTTGGCACGCGCCAAAGCCGCACATAGCTTGACCAGCCGTGCGCAGGACTACGGGAGCGAGTTTCAGGCCGTCCGTAATGAGGCCATGAACGAGACGCTGCGCACGGGCCAGCGGACCAGCACTCAACTGGCGGCCGACCTCGGTATCAGCAAGGGGAGAGTGAGCCAGCTCGCGAAGGGATCACCGCCCGAGCGGCTGTTCCTGGGCTCAGGGAAGGTCATCGTTGCGCTCGCCGAGAAGCTGGAAGAGCGCAAGATGCGCGACGGCAAGGACAAGAGAGTCCAAGGCCCCGTCATCGCAACGGAGGATGTCCAGACCTACGAACACCTAAGAGATCTTGCCGAGGAAGTCGGTTTGGAGATCAGCTTCGAGCGGATCCCTCTCGGCGGCAACGTGCGGCTCAACCGCAACAACCTGGTGGTGATCTGCGGTCCCCGGTTGTCGCCACTGATCGAGCAGATCCTCGAAGGCGACCCCCACCTGCGATTCGACAAGGATGACGATGGCTGGCACCTGGTCGACCGTACGACCGGCGAGACCTACCGCTCCCCCATGGACCACGGCGGGAACGGCGATATCGCCTATTTTGGGCGACTGCCGCGGCCTGACGGACAAGGAACCTTCCTCTACATCGCCGGCATCCACGCCCGCGGCTCCGGCGGCGTCGTCCACTGGCTGAACAACGAGTTGGCCAGCGCTCACCGCGAACTTAAGGCACGGCGGTTCTCTACGCTTATTGCCAGCCGCTTCGACCCTGAGACGCTGGAGATCGTCGCGAGCGAGCGCATCACACCGTTCTACCGCCCGGAAGGGACCTAACGTGCAGGTGACTGTGGCATCAGCCCAGGGAGTGGGAACCGCGAACGAGGACGGTGTCCTCGTCAGCCCCGCCGGGGTCGTGGTTCTGGACGGCCTGTCCGCTCCCGGGGGACTTCCCATGGGCTGTTCCCACGGCACGCCGTGGTACGTCCGCCAGCTAGGCACACACCTGATCAACCTGATCGGCGACGAGACGATGCCCTTGGTCGACGCCCTCCGCTCAGCCATTGAAAAGGTCAATGCGCTGCACCACGAGACCTGCGACCTGGAGCAAGAGGCAGTACCAGCTTCCACTGTCGTCATGGTCCGGAAGCGGACCGACACCGATGCCCTCGATTATTTGGTTCTCTCGGACAGCGTCCTGGTGCTGGACCTCGGTGATGGGCAGATCGAGACGGTCACCGACAAGCGCGTCGAAGAGGTCGCCCACGATCAGATGCAAGCCGCCCTTCAAGGGCCCACCGGCACATCGGATCATGCTGCTCGGGTAGCCGACCTGGTCGCCACGCAGCGGCGGCTGCGGAACCGGCCTGGTGGCTACTGGGTTGTCTCGACCGACCCCACAGCCGCTGAGCACGCGATCACTGGCACCGTCGCCTTGTCCCACGTGCAACGGGCGGCTCTCCTCACGGACGGGGCGAGCCGCCTGGTCGACGCTTTCAGTGCCATGACCTGGTCTCAGCTTCTTGACCTTCTGGAGACCGAGGGGCCGGCGGCGCTGATCGCCCGTACTCGTGAAGCGGAAGAGTCTGACCCGAACGGTTGCCAGTGGCCTCGGTTCAAAGCAAGCGACGACGCCACGGCAGCGTTCGTGCAGTTCCGATCACCTCTCGTCGGCAGCCCGGGCCCTCAAGACTGCTCCGTACCCATCAAGGAGACGACACTCCGAGAGGAGCCTTCTGTCTCACGAGGGTGAGCGGAGGGGGGGAGAATGCTCCCAGCCCTCCCGAGGGCTGTTCCGAGTAGCCGCCCGAGCGCGGTGAAACCACGGACGGAGGAGGCATACGCCTCGTGATCCCACTACCTGCCAGGTGGACGACTAGTACAGCAACGTGCCAAGACCGCACGGAATATCCGGTTGATGAAGCCGGGAGAGGTACCTGAACGTGAAGATCCGCGAACACATCCCCTGAACAGACGATGGCCGCCCCCTGTTGGCGCAGGAAGGCGGCCATCTAAGCCACGACTCAACCTCTAGGGCCCTCAGAAGCCTTTTGCCTGAGTCGTACGTCGGCGGTAACGCCGGGCGCCCCTGACCTCTGGTCGAGGCCCGGCTACCACTAACAGGATAGCCAGGAACGACAGGTTCATGCAGCACCTCACCGTGTTGCTCTGGTCTCTGATCGCCTCTGACGTGCGACTCCCTGCCCACTAGGGAGACCTGCACCACATGCACCACCAACCGCTCGCGACGACCGCGCGGAGAGGTGTCCGCTTTCGCGGATACGACTGCGCGATGCACTCCGCGACACTAACCATGCCGGTCACGTACGACACGGCCATGCTCTTCACCGACACCGCCGGCCCCGGCCACTCCACCGCGGCCGCCACGAACCACGCCGTTCGGCCCACCCCGGGGGTGGCCCGGTGACAAAGCCGCAGCAGCAGATGCGCGAGACGTGGGCGCGGGCGATCGAGCCCGAGCCCAGCGTGACGATCACCGAGGAGACGTTCTTCGGGCACGGTTGGCAGCCGTTGACGATCGCCGTGCTCCAGGCATTGTGGTTCATGCCGCCCGGCGAGAACTTCGACGTGGCCGAGCTGACTGGGTGGTTCCGCGCGATGGGCTGGAAGTCGGCGAACGGCAAGCCGCTCGGCGAGGACGCCGTCCGCCGCGAGCTGGCCTTGATCCGCAAGGCCGGGTACATCCGCGCATACCGGCTCAAGGGTGAGGACGGCCGGATGGTCGGGATGCGTTACGAGATCTCCAAGCGTCCGAAGCCGCCCCAGGAGCGCATCGAGGTCGTCGCCGCCGGTTTGGTAAATCCGCAGGTCACTCCACATGCCTCCAATGACGGCACATGGAATGCGGACGAAACGGAAACCCGCAGGTCGCGCCATGTGCCTCCAATGGCCACATATGGCGAGTCGCCACATGTGGCGGATGGAGCAAAGCCGCAGGTCGCGCCATGTGCCTCCAATGGCGGTTTCCCCCCCACACCCCCCCGGGAGGTGGTGGATACCACCTCCCCCAACCCCCTCACGGACACCGCGGACCACAGCAGGTTCGCTGCGCGAGAAAAGAAGGAGGAGGGGGCGGAAGCGGAGTTCGATGCCAAGGCCATCGCCGCCGCTGAGGAGTTCCTTCAGGAACTGCCCGCGCCGTGGGCCGTCGGGCGGCCCACGGCGAAGCGGTACGCACCCCTGCTGGTGGAGAGCACCAGAGCACAGGGCTGGGATCTCGACGACGCCTTGGTAGCCGAACTGATCAAGGGCGAGCGACCGAACAACCCACAGGGCGCACTCAAAGCGCGTATCGAGAACCTGGTCCGCCGCCACAGGGCCGCCGCGACCGCCACCGTGCCAGGGCAGATCCGCCCCGTCGAGCAGCCAGCCGCTGTCCTGCCGCCGCACTGCGGTCACCTGGACTGTGACGAGCTCACCCGGATGAAGACCACCGAGGACGAGCACGGTTGGCGCTCCATCGCTCCGTGCGCCGAGTGCCACCCCGGCAAGGTCCGGCAGCCCGCTGCCGCCCGCGCCTGACCCCGAAGATCGCAGATGGCCGCCTGGCAGCCTGAGCGGTTGCCAGGTACCCGGATGGACCCGAGGGCCCCTCGTCGGCGCGCTGAGGGGCGCTCAGGCCCCTCCATGGGCCTAACCGATACGACGGCGGCGGCCGGAAAACCTCGCCAGGACCCGGCCGCCGCTCGAAAACTCCCAGAACAGGAGCTCACAGGTGAGCATCGCAGAATTTCCGGACCGCACCGAGTACGAGCCGGGCGACCGGGACGACAACGGCTTCGGCCGTCCTCAGCCGAGCGACCTGGACGCTGAGCAGAGCGTCCTCGGCGCAATGCTGCTGTCCTCCCGCGCGAGCGCCGCGAAGGTCATCGACGAGGTCGAGGCGACCCTGCGCAGCCCCGAGGACTTCTACAAGCCCGCCCACCAGACGATCTACAACACGATCCTCGACATGTACGCCACCAGCACCGGCCCGGCACACATCGACCCGGTCACGGTCGCCGCCGAACTCACCAAGCGCGGCGAGATCACCAAAGTCGGCGGCGCCTCCTACCTGCACACCCTGGTGCAGCAAGTGCCGACCGCCGCGAACGCCGAGTACTACGCGGGGATCGTCCGCGAGCGCGCCGCGCTAAGGCAGGTCATCGAGGCCGGCACCCGCATGGTCGCGCAGGCGTACGCCCAGACCGAAGACGCCGACCGGATCGTCCAGGACGCCATGGCCCAGGTGCAGGCCGCGGCGACCGGCGCCACCGAGGCCACACCGCTGCTGTCCGTCGCCGACCGCTGGGAAGGCTTCCTCGACGAGCTTGAGGCCGGAGCCGACCCCAACGCCCTCGACACTCCGTGGCCCGATCTCAACCACGTGATCCAGCTCAAGCCCGGCCAGCTCATCACCGTGGGCGCAGCGACCGCCGGCGGCAAGTCGCTGTTCGGGATGAACCTCGTCGCCCACGTCGCGCTCAAGCACAACAAGCCCGCGATGGTCGCCAGCATGGAGATGAGCGGCAGCGAGCTGATGGCCCGGCTCACCTCCGCCGAGGCCGGGATCAACCTCGACAACCTCGTCCGCCGCCAGCTCAGCGAACAGGACTGGAAGCGCATCGCCAAGGTCAGCGAACGCCTCGCCAGCGCCCACCACTTCGTCCTCGACGACAGCGCGAACCTCTCCCTGTCGAAAATCCGTGCCCGAATGCGCTGGATGGCGGCCCGCGGCCATGCCCCCGCGATCGTCGTCGCCGACTACCTACAGCTCATGACCCCCGAAGGCACGAACAAGAACGCCAACCGGGCCCAGGAGGTCGCTGAGATCAGCCGCGGCCTCAAACTCATTGCGATGGAGTTCCAGGTCCCCGTCGTCGCACTCGCCCAGTTCAACCGGGGCGCTGTCGGCCGCCGCCCGCTCGTCAGCGACTTCAAGGAATCCAGCGCCATCGAGCAGGACTCCAACATCATCGTGTTGCTCCACCGCGAGCTCGCCGAAGACGGCACTGACACCGGTCCCAAGGCTGGCACGGTCGAGGCCATCGTGGCGAAGAACAGGAACGGAGCCAGCGGCCGGATCGTCGACCTGGCGTTCCAGGGTCACATGGCGCGGCTCTCCTCCATGGGCCGCTGATCTATACGTGCTGTTGTAACGTCTCAAATTCCGTGTCATTTTCTCAGCCGCAGTCTCACGCCGATGTCATGCCGCAGGCCAGCGGCTCGCTTCGAACGGGAGTGCTGAGGAAATGACACGGCTCGTGAGACTGAGGGGCATCTATCGGCTGGCCGGCGGCCGCCACCGTGCACGTCGAGACGCAGAAGAGCAGCGCTTCCGCGCAGACGGTCGCCCGCGGGCGTACGGACACGGCAGACTCGAAGCAGAGGGAAAGGGGCGCCACGCGATGACCGCACAGCCGATCCACCCGCACGGGCCGGAGCGAGTGCCGCGCAACGCCGACGGCATCGGTGCCGCGTTGCGCGGGGAGCGCCGTATGGAGTTCTTCCGACAACTGCTGGCGGCCACGCCCGAGGAGGCCGGAGCCGTGCTGCGCCACTGGTGGTGTGAGGCGATGCTCGACACCGACCCGTCGGGCGACCAGGTCACCGAGGCGGCGCTGGCCGGCACGCTGGAGACGACGACCGTCGCTGAGGCGATCGAGCGTCGCCGTGCAGCCGGGCTGCCCGTTGAGTAAGACCGGCGGTGAGGAGCCGCCAGGCTGGCCCTGCGTTCTGTCGCCCGAGGTCGATGAACTCCTACAGGACGCGTCGCTGCCGGGCGAGGTGTTCGGCGCGATCATCGCGGCGACGGTGCGGATCAACAAGGCCCGGGGCGAAGTGCCGGGCTGTACGGCCTCCGCCCGGTGGCCGCAGCAGCGCCGTATACCGCTTGGCCCGGGCGGCGTGCTCGGCGTCGCCGAGTACGTCATCCTCGCCGAGGCGGAGCCGCCGCACATCGTCCTCACCCGCGTCCAGCTCTACTGATCTACCCAAAGTCGGGGGCCCGGCGAGACACTGTCTCGCCGGGCCCTTTCGGGTTGAGAATCCGTCTTGTTCTGAAGGAAGGCCCGCCCCCTGGGGGCGGGCCTTCTTCATGCTCGGACACTGGTGGGCATCCAGGTCGCGACCGGTGGACGGCCAGGAGGGCACGGGGCCGGTGGGCGGTTTACGTGGCACCGCCGCTGCCGTCTGCGGCGGCTCGGTGGTCCTGTGGAACGGGGCTGGCTACGGAGAGGGTTGGCTCGGTGGTTATTCCGATTTGCCCGGTATTGCCACTGTGTTGGGTGGGGCGCCGTACCGCCGCCGTCCCGGATGCACGCGCGTGAGCGGACCTGCGACCGGTCGCGGGCCGAGGGGGAGCGGGCTGCTGCCGCGCTGTGGCCGAGCCCGGCACGCTCTCCAGCGGCCGCGGGCATCGCCGTGGCGTGCGGTCCGGCTCGCTCGCCATCGAGGCCGGGCGTGGGCAGGGTCGGCCTCGCGGAAGTCGTCATGCGCGACGTTCCGGTCGCGGGCGAGGGGGAGCGCTGCTGCCGAGATGCGGTGGGGCGCCGCGCTGAAAACTTCCAGAAAATGGGCTCTGACCTGCGGGTTTGCGGGTGTCGAAGATTGACTTGAACCCCAAAACTTGAGAGTATGGTCTATGTCGGAAGGGGGCGGGAATCCCCTCCCGGCGCCGGGCCCCCAGGCCCTCACCGAAAACCTCAACGAAGGGGTCTCATGAAGACCGGACGTATGGACAGCCGCGAAGGATTCAGCAAGGGCGACGACGTGCGGCGGGTCGGAGGCCAGGTCGCAGACCTGCCGGAAGACGGCGTGGTCGAGGGCTGGCTCACCTACGAGTACACGCCGACCAAGTGGTACTGCTGCGTCACCTGGGGCGGCCAGTACATCGGCCGCTACCAGGCGCACGAGATCGAGCACGCCACCCAGTCGTAACGACCGACGACCGGCGGGGGCGGGGCGGGAATCCCGTCCCCCGCCGGGTCCCATCACCGAAAAACCTCAACAAGGAGCGCACATGAGCACCACCCTGGAAACCCGCATCGGAGAGCCGGACATCCAGTGCCGCTACCCCGTGATCATCGGGGAGGACCGGGTCATCGGGCAGGCCTTCCGCTGGCACCGTGACTGGCTGGTCGTCACCAGCAAGGGCGAGCACAACCTCCGCCGCCCGCCGACCGGTACCAAGGGCATCGACATGGCCGCCGCGTATCTCGCCGAGGAGTACGCCGCCGGTCGCATCACCGCCGTTGCGCTGGAGCAGATCCGCGCCGAGGCCCCGAAGCCGCCGACCGGCCCGGTGCCCCTGCTGCACCCGCGGATGCCCGCCAGCCCGCGCAACCTCACAGGCGCCAAGACCGCGTTCGCCGGACTGGCCGAACACCGCTGGAGCGCCGTGGCCCACGGTTTCCCGGGGTCGGACAACCCCTGGTACCTGCGCTGCGAGCTGTGCGGCTGGTCCGGCGTCCGCTACTGGAGCCACCTCCGCGGGCGCAACGGCAACCCGCCGTCCCCCTACCGCCACGACGGCGGATGCATCGGCGAGGACAAGGTCCGCGACCTGATCCCCGCCTACCAGAAGTAGCCCGCCGCCCGCCGGGCCCGGACCTCCCCGGGCCCGGCGGCACCGGCCGCACCACACCGCCCGGGCGCCGGCGGGGCGGGAATCCCGCCGCGCCCGGGCCGCACCGAAAAACCTCAACTCCCCTGGAAGGGGCCCGCATGACCACCTTCGAGCCGACCGAGCAGGCCCGCGCCGCCGCCGTCCGGGCCGCCGTGCTGGCGGACATCGCTCGCCGCCGTACCCTGTTCGCCTCCGCCTGGAACGGCCGTGCGCTGCACGTCATCGCCGAGCTGCTCGACATCGTCGCCCTGTCGTTCTACGAGGAGCAGCCGACCCGCCCGGACGGCATCCCCGACAGCGCCCGGCTCGCCCTCGCCGACGCCCAGACCGTCGCCGCCGACACCCCGGGCGCCGGTTTTCCCGCAGGGTTCGGGCAGTACATCACGCATGCCCTGGACCGCCGCCCGCTGACCACTTCGGCCTCTCTCGGTCTCACCGCCTGCGGCCTCGCCGCCGACGACGCCCAGCTCGCCGCCGCACTGGACATCCTGCACGGCCACCTCGCCTCGGCCGCGGCCGAGGAGGTCGCCCAGGCCTTGCTGGAGGCCGTGTTCGCCCTGCACGACAAGCGAGCCCACCTCGCTCAGCTCGCCCGGGGCTGACGCCACTTCAAGTCCGGCCCGTCGCTCGCGGCGGGCCGGGGAGAGGGGGGCTGAGCTGCGAAGCAGCTCGGCCCGCACCCCAACACCCAAGTTCCCGGTCAGCGTCGACTTCCACACCTACGTCCGGGACGACCGGACCGGTGACTGACCGGCCGCCGCCGGCCGGGGAGCAGGGCGGGAATCCCGCTCCCCGGCCGGGGCCGAGCACCACACCGAACACCTCAACGCAGGAAGGCAGTCATGAACATCCAGCTGTACACCGTGGACGGCAGCGCACACGGCCCGTACGTCGCCACCCCCGTTCCCGCTTCCTGGGAGCCCTACGAGCCGATCAGCGTCACCCGCGTCACCGCCGAGCAGATCGCGCTCGACCTGAACGTGGAAGACGCCGGATGCGGTCTGACCGCCGCATGGGACGGCCCCAACCTGATCTTCGCCTGGGACGAGCGCTACCGCGGCGAGGAGGACAGCGAGACGGTCACCCCCGACACCGAGGGGCGCTACCGGATCGGTGGCCTGTGGCCGTGGCGGCAGATCCGGACGGACCGGCAGAACGCGCTGTTCACGGCGGGCGCCATGCTGCGCGCCGCCCTGGCAGAGCAGGGCATCACCGTGCACACCGACGGCATGAGCCCGAGCTGGGCGATCCCGCTGGACCGGGCCACCCCCGCGCCGGAGGTCTACGCCCGCCCGCACCTGCTGATCGCTGACCGCCGCCCGTCCATCGAGCACGCCCCGGCAGCCCACACCGGATGGGTGATGTTCCTGCACGACGAGAACGGCGAACCCGCCGGTGACCGGCTCTACGGCTCCGGGAACGGCACCGACCCGGTCGACTGCGTCGCGGACTCCTTGGAGGCCGCCGCGTTCATCGCCGACTGGCTCGCTGCGCAGCGCTGACCAGCACCACCGGCCGGACGTCCGGCGGAGGGGCAGGGCGGGAATCCCGCTCCTTCCGCCGGGCCCGGCCCGAGCACACCGAGCACCCTCAACCAGGAGACGACCATGACGAGGAAGCCTCGCTCCCGGTCCACCGGCTCACCACCGATCAGGTGTGGGAGACCCACCGGAAGAACGGCATCGCGCACCACGAGGCCTACGACCAGGGCATGCGGCGCCTGAGCTGCCGCGCCTGCCCGCTCGCCCACACTGACGACTTGGTCCGTTCCGCCCAGCTCAACCCCGAGCTGTTCGCCGAGTACGCCCAGGCCGAGACCGAGATGGGCCACCAGTTCAAGAAGTCCATCAGCCTGCGGGCGATCATCGAACGCGCCCGGAGCTGACCGGCCGCGGCCGGCGGGGGAGTGGGGCGGGAATCCCGCTTCCCCGCCGGGGCCGTACACCCCACCGAACCCCTCAACCGCCGAAGGACCGCAGCATGAACCACGTCATCCGCCGCCCGCAGCGCACGCTGACACCGCAGGAGCGCGCGATGGTACGAAACACTTCCGCCCTGAACCTTCAGGGGGGCTTGATCATGGGCATCATCGATCCCGTGCCCAACCCGTCGCCCATGGGCGAGGACGAGGGCGCGTGGGTGCGCGAGCAGGTGTGGCCCGTGTTCTTCACCGAGATCGACAAGAAGTATCCGTTCGGTTTCTGGCGCTGGTCGGTGTGCGAGCGCGGCACGTGCTGGAACTGCCTCAGTGGCCGGTGCGAGCTGTGCGTCCACCGGCAGGAGGGCAGCCCGTACGTGGACGACAACGTCGCGTGGGTGCACAACACCCGGGGGCAGTGCGTTGCCAAGTTCATCGTTCGGCCCGACGACGCGCCGTGCGTGTGGTGGTGCCGGTGCCCCTGCCCCAAGGACGGCTCGGTCACCGTCGAGCCCGCCGGGCCGGTCGAGGGTGAGGCCGGACCGGAGGAGCCGGGCTCCGGCCGCCGGCCGGAGCCCGGCTCCTCGCGCCGAGGAAGCCGTACGCGGGGCTGCCAGCCTGTCGACGAGGCGCAGTACACCCTGTTTTGACGGCGGCCCGCGAGCCCGGGGCCGCTCGGCGCCGGACGGCGAGCGGCCCGGCGGGGCGCAAAAAGCGTGGGAATCCCGCCGGGCCGTCGGTCCGGCCACCGAGGGCCCTCAACAGACCCATAACCGAACCAGTCACCATCGTACCTACGACCGATACCACCAGGAGCACACCCGTGAAGACCGTCGACGGCCGCCAGTGGGCGCACCGCGAGGAGCTGATCGAGCACAGCGGCTACAGCGCGATGACCTTGAAGAGGCTGTGGCACGACCGGCGGGCCAATGGCCACCCCGAGCCCCGCACGATCGACGGCGTCATGCACTGGGACCTGGAGGCGTGGGATACGTGGCTCAAGCAGTACCGTGAGCGGCGCCGCGATCTGTCCGGCGTCGACCGCAGCGGCGACCCGGATGAGCAACTCCCCCCGGCGGGGCAGGCCCGCGTGCTCGGCGTCGATCCCGCCCGCATCACCCAGTACACCAAGAACCCCCCACCGGAGTGGCCCGACCCGGTCCGCGTTGAAAAGCTGCCCACCCGCACCCGCGAGTACCGCACCCGGGCCCAGCTCTGGACGTGGGTCGATAACCCCGTCAGCGGGTTCGGCACCAGACGCGCCCCACGGACTCGCGCGGCGCAGACGCCCGACCCGCGCGACGCGCGTCCGGCTGGCCGCCGAGGCGCTGGCCGCGATGCCCGGCCGGAAAGCCGGTGAGGTGGCTGCCGCCCTGGCCGAGTGCCACGGCCAGTCCGTGGGCACCTGGAAGCGGATCGTCACCCAGGCCGCAAGGCTCAACGGTGGCGCCCCGCGGTAGGGGCGGTGGCCAAGGCGGCCCGGTCGCCGGTCTTCCCGGATCTCGATCTCGCCTCTAGGTGAGTTCACGGACCGGGGCCCTCCAGCGGGGCCGCCGTGTGGCGTTCTGCGAAGGACGTTCCGGGGGGTGATCAGCGCACCGGAATTCTCTGCAAAAAAGCCTTTGACCTGCGGTTTCTGACGTGTCGAGAGTTGACCTGAACCCCAAAACTTGAGAGTATGGTCCATGTCGGAAGGGGGCGGGAATCCCCTTCCGGCGCCGGGCCCCGGGCCCACACCGAAAAACCTCAACGACACCAAGGACGCAGATCATGGGCAACACCCATGCCTCCGGCGCGCCCGCCGACGGGGCGCTGAGCATGCTCTACCCCGGCACGGACTTCGCCGCCGACGCCGCCGACCAGGAAGCCCAGGACGCGGCCGCCCTCGCCGCGGCCGCCGGCCACCCCGCGCTCGCCGAGTGCCAGCAGGCCGCCGAACAGCTCATCGAGCTGGCCGACGAGCACCCCGGCGATCCCGAAGCTGAGGAGTGGGCAGACGACGCCATCGAACGCGTCACGGAATGCGCGTACGCCGTGGTCGAGGGCTACCACGAGCGCGTCGAGGAGCTGGCCCGCGAAGCCCGCGGGGAGCGCGCCGCCCTCGCGCTGGGGCGGTTCGAGGACCAGGGCCCGGTCACCGCTGAGCGGATCGCCGCCCTGGACGCGGAGACCCGCCGCCTCCTGGAGTGGTACGCGAACCCGTTCCCCATCGAGTGGCTGTGGGCCCCCGCGCGCGACACCTTCGGCCGCATCCTCCGCAAGCGCATGGTCGTGCTCTTCCACGGCCCCGGCGGTCTCTCCCTGGGACTGCGCGACGTCCTCGGCGCGGACGTCGACATCATCGGCATCGACCTGGACGGCGGCGCCGTCGCCACCGCCACCGCCGCCGGATTCCGCGTCATCCACGCCGACGTCACCGCCCTGGACCCGGAATCCCCCGCCCTCCAGTTCGTCAGCATCATCGCGCTCACCCCGCCGTGCCAGGCCTTCACCCCGAGCGGACTGGGCAAGGGCCGCTACACCGCCGCCATCGACATCATCTGCCGCGTCATCTGGGAGGCAGGCGCGGCCGCCGGATTCGCGCCCTGGGAGCACTCGCCCACCGGCTACGCGCCCCGCTCCGGCGACACCTGGGAGGATGTCCGCGCGCCGCTCGCACAGCTGGAGGACCCGCGCGCCGGACTCATGGCGGAGGTCATCATCTGGCCGCTCGGAATGCTCGCCCGGCCCGGCAGCCTGCTGGAGTGCGTCATGGTCGAGCAGTCCAGCGCGCTGCCCCGGCAAATCGAGGAGGCGCTGTTCGCCGAGCTATCCCAGGCCGGATGGCACACCACGGAGGCCTGGACGCTGGACGCAGTCGACTACGGCGCCTCGCACCGCAAGCGCCGGTTCCTGTCCGCCTACCGCGGCACCGCGACGCCGTTCGTCGACGTCGTCCCGGCCGAGCCGATCCCCGCCCCGACCTTCGCCCAGGTCGTCGGCTGGCCCACCGGCCGCACCTACCTGACGCGCGGTCACCGGCCCGTCGACCCCGCCACCGGCCGGGCCAAGGGCGGCGGCAGCCGCAGTGCCGATCTCCCGTCCACCTGCGTCACCGCGACCGCGTACGGGTGGGCCGACGCCGAGACCGGCGAGCGCATCACGCAGGCCGACATCGGCCGCCTGGTCGGCTTCCCCGCCGACTACCCGTGGACGCACGTCGGCCGCGGCCGCGGCGTGCGCAACGTCGCCCAGCAGGCAGCGGACGCGGTCTGCCCCATGGTCGCGGCCGCCGTCTTCGGGCGGATCACCGGCGACCGGAGCTGGGAGGCGAAGGTGCGGGCGTACGTGCACGAGCTGTACGGCATCAACACCAGCCGCACCCCGGTGATCGAACAGGCGATGCTCTTCGCCGATGACGACCTGACACCCCAGGCGGCGTAGGCGAACAGCACCACCCCGCACACGCCAACGGCCCGCCTCCCCCAGGAGAGGCGGGCCGAAGCGTGTCCCGGCTGCACGGGCACCCGGTACCGTCCCAAGTGCGACGTCAGAACGGAGAGTTCATCATGACGCACGACGCAACGGACCCACAGACATTCGGCACGCGGGTCCGCCGAGAACGCGAGCGCAGGGGACTGTCGCGGCCGGTGCTGGCCGGACTGGTCGGCCGCAGTACGGAATGGGTCAAGGCCATCGAGAGTGACCGCCTCCATCAGCCGCGGCCGCCGCTTCTGCTGCGCCTGGCGCAGGCACTCGGCGTGGACGACCTCGCGGTGCTCACCGGGGACGACCGGATGGCGATCACCACCTACAGCCAGGCAGCCCACCCGGCGCTGACGACGGTGAAGAACGCGCTCACCGACTGCAATGTGCTACTCCGCGACGAGGAGCCCGCGCCGGCGACAGCGCTGGCGATGCAGGTGCAGCAGACCTGGCAGGCCTGGCACGGTCTCGGCGACCACCGCACCCGCGTCGCCGACGTCCTTCCCGCCCTCCTGGCCGACGTGACCTACGCCGCCCGCACCCACGAGGGCACCGAGCGCCGCCGCGTCCAGGTGCACCTGGCGCAGGTCTACCACCTCGCCCAGCTCTATCTTTCGTTCCAGCCCGTGCCGGAGCTGGTGATGCTCACCGGCGACCGGGCGATGGCAGCCGCACAGAACGCCGACAGCCCACGCGCCATCGCGGCCAGCGCCTGGTACCTCAACCACGTGTATCGCGATTCAGGCGACCAGCATGAGGCCCGGGTCGACCTCGCCATGCGGGCAATCAAACTGCTCGACCCGGACCGGGGCGCCGAGGACATCGCGCTCACCGGGTTGCTGCATCTCGCGGCCGCCCTGTCGTACGCCAAGATCGGCCAGAAGGGCAGCGCCGAGCGGTATTGGAGCAAGGCCGATGCGGCGGCCCGCCGCCTCGGCGACGCCTACGTCCATCCGTGGCTGCTGTTCGGCCGCGGCATGGTCGACGCGTACGCGATCACCATGGCCAACGACCTCGTGCGGGCGGGGGAAGCTGTCGATGTGGCCACGCACATCGACCTGGGCACCATGCCCTCGGCCACCCGCCGCAGCTTCCACCTCGTGGAAACCGCGCGCGCCTACAGCCTGGAAGGCGAGGCCTTCGCGGTCGTGCACCTGCTGACCAAGGCATACGAGGCATCGGCGGAGACCGCGCGCTTCAACCTCTTCGCCCGGGACACGGCCGCGGAGCTGGCCGAGCGGGGCAGCCCCCTCATCCGCGAGGAAGCGCGCGGCCTGGCGCGTCAACTCGGCGTGGCCAGCTAGGGGTACAACTTGTACCCCGAAACAAGGGGGTACAAGTTGTACCTGTCGCTTCCCTCTTCGGGCCTTACGGTCGTGGGCGACCCATCCCCAACCGAGGTCCGGCGATGTCTGTCATGACCGCAGTAAGACCCCGCAGCACGGGGTGCCCCGGCTACACGGTCACGCGGGAGCGCACACCGAAGACCGCGAAGGAGGCCCGCCGCCTGGCGCACGTCGCGCTGTGCACCTGGGGCCTGGACGACGATGCGGAGATAGCGGCCCTGCTGCTGTCGGAACTGGTAACCAACGCGGTCCGGCACGCCTGCGGACGGTCGGTGCGCATCGTCATTGACCGCCCGGCGACGGACCGGTTCCGCGTCGCTGTGGTCGACCGGTCGCCCCGGCAGCTCCCGCAGCTGCGCACCCTGACCGCGGACGCTGACGATGGGCGAGGACTCTTCCTGGTCCACGAGCTGTCCGACCAGTGGGGCTGCGACCTTTTGGGGCCCGGCAGGCGGCCATGGGGCAAGCGCGTATGGGCGGAAGTGAGGGTGTCGGGATGACGACGGCTGACGTGTTGCCGGAGGTCGGTGACGAGGTGATGGAGGGCCAGGTCCGCGCGATCGTCACCGACATCCGCGGCGGTGAGTACTGGCTGCGTGCCCCCGGCCGGGAGGAGTGGCCGGCGCAGGACTCGAAGCGGCTGACCGTACGGCGCACCCGCGCCGAGATGATCGCAGCAGGCGAACTATGACACCGGCGTGAGCGGGCAGCCCCCGCACGCAAAGCCCCGCTGCCTGTGCACCCCCGACGCGGGCAGCGGACGGAGGCGGTGCTCCGGAGCCTCACCCGTGAGAGGTTCCGGAGCACCGTTGCGTGCGGAGGCCGGAAGGCGCCGAAGCCCCCGGCCGGGGCATTGCACCGGCTGGGAAGGGGCATCCGAGCAACGCGAAGGACCCCGTGCCACGGGGCCCTTTTCTCTGCGCTCTCGGTCTCAGGCGGACGCGTTTTCGGTGGGCGTTGCGGCGTCGCCCGCTGCATTCTGCGTGGGCACCTGGGCTGTCGTTCCAGTTGCCTTCTTCTTCGTTGCTGTGCCTCGCGCGCGGGGGCGTCCCTTCGGGCGCTTCGCGGGTTCCTCGGCGCCGAGGGCCAGCAGGTCCTCCTTGGCCCAGCCCGCGGCTTCCGCTGCGACGAAGGCCTGGGCATACGGCTCGTCGAGAGCGGCCAGCTGCTGCTTGAGGTGATCCCGTTGCTCCAGGAGGTTCAGCAGGGGGCCGAAGGCCTCCTCGCGCGCTGCTTGGATCGCTTGCATCTGCCGTCTGATCTCTTGAACATCCGCCATGCGGTGATCGTACCGGGCACCCCTCTGTGGCAGGCAGGTGAATGCATCAATGCCGCATCTCCCAGGGGTTTTTGCCGTTAGTCCAGGCACTGCGGGCACCCTTCCGGCGGCAGTAGCCTCCGGAAGCGAGTTAGTGGTTACTGATATCAGTAACCAGGATCTTCGGCTGCGGGCCACTAGTGTGGGCAGCCATCGATCTTGGGTCCGGGCACGGACCGGGGTGGGGGAGGGGACTGTCGTGACGCAGCCACCAGCAGCGGACGGCCGACGGCGGGCGGCCCCCGTGCGCCGCCGCGAGCGCGAGGCCGGCGGCCGTCGCACCAATCGCTTCCTCGTGTCCTACAGCGATGCCGAACTGTCGATCGTCAAAGAGGCCGCTGACCGCGACAACCAGGCGTTGGCCTCCTGGGTCGGCAGCGCCGCTCTTGATGTGGCTGCCGAGAAGGTCGTGCCGGTTTCCACCGACGCTCGCGATGTCGTCGCCGAACTGATCGAGGCCCGCCGCCAGGCGGCACGGATCGGCAACAACATGAACCAGGTCGCGAAGGCTTTGAACGCCGACGGCACGGTGACCGCCGCCCAGCTCGCAGCGGTACTGGATGGCGTGCGGAAGGCCATCGGGCGGATCGACGAGGCGACCCGTCAGGTGATGCGTGAGCGGCGGCCGCGGTCGTGATGCCGAAGAAGGCGCGCGAGGGCACCGACACGGCGGGGCTGTTGAAGTATCTGTACGGTCCGGGCAAGCGGGACGAGCACGAGGATCCGCGCATGGTGGCCGCGTGGGATCCGTACGTGGACGATCCGGCGCGGTCGCCGGACATGACGATTGCCGACTTGGCGCTGATGCTGGATGCGCCGGTATACGCCTTGCTGGGGAAGAAGCCGCCCCGACACGTGTACCACGTGGCAGTGCGCAACGCCCCCGAGGACTCAGTCCTGACGGACGAGGAGTGGGGCAAGGTCGCACGCGAGATGATGCACGCCGCCGGCATCGCGAAGCACGGTGACGATCAGGGCTGCCGGTGGGTGGCGATCCGGCACGCGGACGACCACATTCATATCGTGGCGACCAAGGCGCGGCAGGATGGCCGACAGCCGAACCTGCGGCAGGACATCGTGAAGATGCACGCGGCCGCGCGCCGCTTCGAGACCGAGTTCGGGCTGCGTCGTCTGACGCACGGCGACAAGACCGCCCGCAAGTGGGCGAAGACGGGTGAGCAAGAGAAGGCGGCGCGGCGCGGCCTTGCGGAGCCGGTCCGCGAGACGCTTCAGCGCACGGTGCGCGAGGCGGCCGCGGCCGCCACGGGCGACGCCGACTTTTTCGCCCGGCTGAGTGCGTCCGGCGTGCGCGTGAAACAGCGGATCGCCCCGGACGGGAACATCACGGGCTACTCGGTCGCGCTGCCCGGCGACCGCGACAGCGGCCAGACGCCGGTGTGGTTTCCGGGGGCCCGACTCGCACCGGACTTGTCGCTGCCCCGGGTACGGGAGCGGTGGCAGCACCCGGCGTCCGTCCCGGCGGTGGCGGCCGCCGAGATGTGGCGCGAGGCCGAGCGACGGGTGCGTGCGGCCGCCGACCAGCTCGGCGCCGGCGGGCTGCACGAGGGCGCCGGGGATGTCGCTGCGCTCGGCGACCTGATCGTGGTCGCCGCGGTGTCCTCCCCGCGCCTGGTGCGCGAGCAGATGCGCCAGGCTGCCTACGAATTCGAGCGCGCGTCCCGCGTCCCTGGTGACCGTGCCCTGGAGGGGCAGGCCCGCGGCCTGTACCGGGAATCGGCACGGCTGATCTCGCAGTCGGCGGCCGCGGTCGGCCGCAGCGACACGGTCGCCGCCCTGGGCTTCCTGCTGGCGCTGGTAACGGCGATCGAAGCGTCCCAGCGCTGGCACCAGGCGCAGGAGCACCGGGCGCAGGCGCAGGCCTCCGGACGGGCTGGTCGGCTGCTGCGCGAGGCGGTCGAGGTGACCGCTGGAGCCAGCGCGGCGCGGGAGCATCGGTCACGTCCCAGGCGCGCGGCCGTGCGGTCCGCAGGAGCCCGGCAGGCGCCCCACGCAGCTGGTGACCGGCCGATGGCGGGTGTGGTCCAGCAGTCCCTTCCCGAGCACGCACAGGCGGTGTTTGCGGATGCCGCGTGGCCCGCGCTGCGCGCACGCCTGGCGGCGGTCGAACGGGCGGGCGAGGACCCGGTGGAGGTTTTGGCGGCGGTGGCCGCCCGGCGCGAAATGTCCTCAGCGGCCTCGGTCGCAGAGGTGCTTACATGGCGGCTGGACGGGTGGCAGCGCCAGCGTGGTGCGGCGGCCGCCTCCGGCAAGAGCGCAACGGCCGCGGGAGGCAGTGGTCGCGGCGGCGCGGCCCGGACGACGGGGGCGCCCGCGGCGACGCGGCGGCCGCCGGGCGGCGAGCAGCGTAAGGGCCCGAAGCGGGCCCGGTGACGAGGGGAGAGGGAATGGCGACATCGGAGGAGCGAGAGCCCTTCGCCGAGGCCGCGGCCGAGGCGGTGCAGACCTCCATCATGGCGATGCGTCTGATCATGGCCATCGCGGATGCGGTGCGGCGTCACCAGCAGCGGATGGCCGGGGTGGAGGAGGACCTGCCGCCCGCCGAGGAGGCTGTGGCCGAGGCCTCCAGGGGGGTGAAGAAACTGCTGCCGCCGGACATTTCCGCGGCCTTGCTGGGCAGCGGGGACTGGCCGCAGTTCGCGCAGCAGCTGATGGCTCTGCGCCGGGCGGGCGTGGACGTGGGAGCCCTGCTGCCGCGGGTCGGCGAGGTGGCGGTGACCGTACGGGACGCGGTGGCGGCGAACACCGAGCGGGTGGCCCGCGAGGGCACGGAGCAGTGGGCGAAGGCGCTGCGCGAGACGCTGCCGGCGGGGCCGGTGCGCGAGGCGATCCTGTCCTCCCCGGCGTGGCCGGACATGGCGGCGACAATGGCGCAGCTGGACGCCAGGGGCGTCGATGTGCGGCAGATCCTCGCCTCCGCCCACGAGGAGGGCGTGGGCGTCGACCGCGCGGTGGCCAAGGTGCTCGCGACGGGGACGGCACCGGTCACCAGCCGGGACGCGAAATTGTCGTACGGTCCGCTGACGACCGGGCTGGACACTCCCAAGGACCTGGATCTGGCCCACCGCCAGCGGGCTTTTCGGCAGCTGGCCATCTCCCCTTCGGAGCATCAGCGGTGCGCGCGGCTGCTGCGGGAAGCACTGCCCGGGCGCGAGCGGGAGGCGGACCTGGTGGTCGCCTCGAAGCAGTGGCCGCTGCTGGTCGCGCGGATGGTGCAGATGGAGAGCCAGGGCAAGCCGCTGACGCAGCACTTGGCCCGCCTGGAGATGGACACCTCCTGGGAGGAAGGGCCGCGCCCGCAGCTGGGAAGTCGGCTGGTGCAGGCCACGCTGGAGACGTTGCGCAGGCCGCTGGGTGCTCCGGCGGCAGCATCGCGGGCCCGGGTGGATGCCGCCGCGGCGCGAGCCCAGTCGCCGAGCATGGGCCCTACTAAAACGCCGACGGCCAAGGGAGCGGCGCCTGCCGAGCCGGCGGTGGCCGCGCACCGGGAGGCGGGGCCTGCCCCGAAGAGCGGCAAGACCCGGTAGGCCGTTGGTGACCCTTCTTTCGCGCAACCGTTGAGGCGGCGGGCGCGACCAGCACCGCTGATGGGTGCAGGTCGCGCCCGCTGTGTTCCCGTTCAGGGCCGGGTGGCCCCGGCGTAGTCGGAGGCGGGCATGGCCGTGGTCATCGGCGCGACCTCGATGTTGCGGCCGGTGCGCGGGGCCTGGAGAACCTTGCCGTCGCCCGCGTAGAGCGCCACGTGGTAGATCTTGCCGCGCTTGCGCCAGAACAGCAGGTCGCCGGGTTTGAGGTCGGCGCGGGCCACCGGGCGATCGGAGGTGGCGTTGTACTGGGCGGCTGCGGTGCGCGGCAGTTTGCGGTACTCCCAGTAGGCGTACTGCACCAGCGAGGAGCAGTCGAAGCCCACGGTGGTCGCGGCGGCGCAGCGTCCGCCGAGGTAGCCGTTGCCGTCGTCGCAGAAGCCGGTCGAGGGCCCGGCGGGGCCGCCGCCGCCGTAGGAGTAGGGGGTGCCGAGGCGGCCCGAGGCCTTGCGCAGGGCGTCGGGGCCGGCGCCGCTGCCGCGGATTTGCAGGGTGGTGTCGAGGCCTTCGAACTGCTTCATGGACGTCATGATCAGGCGGACGTAGTCGCGCGTCTCGCGGTAGGGCGGGATGCCGTGGTGCTGGGTGACCGCTCCCCAGCCGGCGTTGTACCCGGCCAGGGCGAGGGCGCGGGGATCGCCGGTAATGCCGGAGGCTTTGGCCTGTTTGATCAGGGAGCACATCATGCGGCCCTGGGCGACGACGGCGTCGCCGGTGTCGGTGGGGTCGGAGCGTCCGTTGCCGTCGGCGTCGCGTCCCCAGGTAGCCCAGGTGCCAGGCATGAACTGGGCGGGCCCTTGGGCGCCGACCGGGCTGCGGACGTTTCCGGTGCGAAAGCCCGACTCCTGCTTGAGCTGTGCGGCCAGGAGGGCGGGGGTCAGCTCCGGGGCGTCGCATTCACGGTCCGCCTGCAAGATCCATCGGCGGAACTCCTCCGGTACGCCGCGCAGTCCGCCGCCGCCGGTGTCGGGTGCCGCCTGGGCGTCGTTGTCCGCGACCACGCTCACCACCAGCATGAGGAGTCCCAGGACCAGCGCCAGCACGGCCAGCGCACACCCCTTGACCGCTTTCATCCCCCCGTGCCCCCCTATTTGTCCTTCGGTATTGCTGCACTGTGGCGTGCCGCGGAACGCCGGTGTGCGGGTCGGCTGCGGTGCCCTCCCCCGGCCCGCAGATCATCTGTTGTACGGTCCTCGTCCGTCAGGTGCTTTCTGTCGGGGGCCAGGGCGGGTGATGGCGCATTGCCAAAAGTCGCCCATGCGATGGAGGAAACGGAAGTGCCAAAGGTGCACTCGATGCGGTGAAAGCGTTGCCATTCCCGGGGTGGGGGATATATAGCGGTGCGGCCGTGGAGAGGCTGGCACCTGCGGGAATTCGGTGGTGCGGGCCGTCAGGGCAGGACATGCGGAAACCGACCTCCGGGACCAGAAAAATTGTTCTCACCCTCGGTGAACAAATCACGCTAGCCTCAGTGGTCACATAAACCCAAGACTGAGACAGAATCAACAGCGCAGCATCGGGGGGAGTTGCGAAGTGATCACTAATACGCCGATGTCCACGGCCGGAACCGGCCCCGCGAGCGGGCTGCGGTACGCACTCATCCCGGTCCACGGCTACGGCATCGCGGTGGCGACCGTCGCGCGCATGTTGGACCCGGACGGCACGGGAGCCGTGGCCCGGGTGTTGCAGACCGGAGAGCCCGTCCCCTGGGGGGCGCGGCCGGTCCTGCTCGCCGAGACCACCGTGTACGGCGCCGTGTGCGTCGAGCGGATGCTCCAGGGATGGAGCCTGGCGCGGCCTTGGCTCGTGCTGGTCGCCGATGCCCCGGTGCGCCCCGCGCCGGCGGCCCGCTTCCGCTTCCGGGCGTTGCAGGCCCGGCTGGCCGGGACCGCCCACCTGCCGTACCTGCCGGGCCTGCGCACGGCGGAGGGGCCGGAAGAGGCCATGGAGTTCAAGGACGTGTGCGCCGCAGCGGTGAAGCTGCGCGAGCGAATCGAAGGGAAGTGACCGTGAACGAACTGATCATGCTCGCTGGCATCATCCCCGAGGCCAAGCCGACCCAGATTCCCGGCCTGGGCGAGACCGTGTCGAAGCTGTTCGGCTACGGCCTGTGGCTCGTGATCCTGGCGGGCGCGGGCGCGGTCGGCTTCGGCCTGTACAAGCTGGCGGTCACCGACAAGTCCCGCAACGGCGGAGGCAGCGAGCCGTTCAAGTGGATGGGCGGCGGCATCGGCGCCATCGTCGTGGCCGGGTCCCTGATCACCATCATCAACGGGATCGCGGGCTGATGGCCTGGAACCGTACCCGGCTGAACCGGGGCATGATGTGGGGCGCCGGCGCCATGGCCGCCGTGGTCGCCGGTCTGGCCCTGTACGCCGTCGTCAGCGGGGGCGACGACGGACCGACCGAGCCGACCGGCCAGGGCCGCACCAGCGCGTCGGCACCGCCCGCCAGCCCGGCCCCGACTTACGCCCCGCCGGACGACTGGACCGAGCCTGCGCGGTGGGCGGCGCTGGTGCACGGCTCCCGTGCCGAAAACCACCGGGCGACCGGCTTCCCGCAGACCACCACCGGCGCACTGTCGATGCTCGCCGCCGCCAACGAGACCACCGTCGAGGGCGCCACGAGCACCGTCGATGAGCAGCTGGGCATCTACACCACCTACGTGGCCGACGCCGACAAGAGCGCCGCGAACGAACAGAAGGTCAAGCAGAAGGCAACGCAGGCGGACGCCTCCATCCGGCGCCAGTTGGGCCTGCCCGCCAACGGGCCGTTGCCCAGCGGCGCCTACGCCCGCAACCACGTGGTCGGCTTCAAGGTCATCAAGGAGGACAGGGGGGAGGTCAGCGCATGGCTGCTGACCCGCGTGACGATGAAGGCGGGGGAGACGGACAAGGAGCGCGGCTCCTACACCCGCACCCTGGCCGCGGCCGCGTGGCAGAACGGCGACTGGAAGATCAGCTCGGCGGCGGTGCTGCGCGCCGCCCGGCAGGCGGCCTCCGCTCCGCGCCCGGCGATGGCCGCTCCTGGGGACGCCGCCTTCAACCGGGCGGGCTGGACCGCGATCCGGGAAGCGTCGTGAGCGTGCGGCGGAGGCTGGCGGCGCTGCTGCTGGTCCTGGTGGCCGTCGTCGGCGGGATCACGGCCCCGCCGGCGGCGGCGGATGAGCCGAAACCGGATCGCGGCATCATCAGCTACGGCATCGATGCGGCCTGCGAGCTGACCACCGGGCCGGTCATCGGCGCCATCGTCGACGGCATCGCCGGGGAAGACATCTGCGAAAAGATCGGCGACAAGGGCGAGGAGAAGATAAAGGAAGCCTGGAAGGCGGTGTGGGACTCCGTCATCGGCGACATGATCAAGTCCGGGGTGGATGTGGCCAAGTGGGTGCTGAAGAAGACGCTCACGGTGGCGCTGATGGGGCCCAGTCTCCATCTGGAAGACACCGGGCTTTTCGGTCAGGACGCCACCCTCGCGGGGATGCTCGTGTGGCTGGGCTTGGTGATCGCGGCGTTCGGCCTGATGTGGCAGATCGGCAAGATGGCGGTGACCGGCCAGTCGAAGTACATCGGCCAGGCCATGCTGGGCTGGGTACAGCACACGCTGCTGGCCAGCATCGGCCTGACCATCGTGGCGACGCTGCTCAGCGCGGGCGACGCGATGACCACGGGCATCGTGGACAGAGTGTTCGCCGAGGACGGTGCCCTGGAGCGGATCGTGGCCGTGATGCTGCCCGCGGGGATCGCCAACCCGATAACGCTGGCTGGGGTCGTCTTCGTGCTGCTGCTGGTCGGCTTCCTCCAGCTGGTGCTGATCTTCCTGCGGCAGTCGGCCATCCCAATCCAGTGCCTGCTGCTGCCCATCGCGGGCGGAGGTCGCACGGGAGGCGAGTCCACCCGCAAGTGGGCGCCGCGGCTCATCAACTCCATCCTCGTGGTGATCACCTACAAGCCGATCCTGGCCGTCATCATCTGTGCCGGTTTCAGCGAATTCGGGCAATCCAAGACGTTCGCCGAATGGCTGCGGGGGCTGGCCACCTTGGTGCTGGCCGTGCTCGCCCCCGCGCCGCTGGCAAAACTGTTCGCGCCGATCAGCGAGGAGATGGGCGCCGGTCTGGCCAGCGGCGGTGTGGGGGGCGCTCTGGGCGGCGCTGCCGCCTACATCGGTGAAAAGGTCGGCAGCCGGGACAAGGGCGGCTCGCAGGACAGCGGTGGCGATGCCGCGCCGACCAGCGCCGTCGAGCACGCCCGTTACGTCGAGCAGAGCATGGGCAGGCAGCGGGACGGCAAGGACAGCAAGACCGGCGCCGGCGGCGATGCGATGGCCCAGGCCGCCCGCAACGATGCCGCGGCGGCCCAGACCCGTGCCGGACTCGACACGGGCGTGGGAGCCGCCGGTTCTGCCGGTGCCACCGGGGCGACGGGCGCGGCCGGTACGGCCGGTGTGGCGGGCTCCGCGGGCGCCGCGGCCGGGCCGGCGGGCCTGTCCCTGCAAGTCCTGGACGGCGTCAACGACGCCCTCCAGAAGGGAGCCAACGAAATGGGCGGGGGGAACACGTGACAACCCATGAGGTCCCCGAGGCGCTGCGGGTCGAGGGGTTCCGCACCCGGCGCTCGTTCGGCGTCGGCAATCTGTCCAAGGGCGGGACGATGTTGGCGGCCGTGGTGCTGGCCGCCGACGGCATGATCGGCACCAGGGAGCCGCTGACGCTCGCGGTGACGATCCCGCTGACGCTCGCGGTGATCGGGCTGGCCGCCGCCCGCCGCCACGGCATGTCCGCCCTGGCCTATTACTGGGCTCGCTTCGCCTGGAAACGGGCGACCCGCGCCGAGGCGACCGCCTACCGGCGGGTACTGCTGCCGCAGCCCTACGCCCTGGACCTGCCCGGCGTGGGCGCCTCCTCCACCCTGGTCAAGGCGTACGACCCGACCAGCGGCCGATCCGTCGGCGTGGTGCACGACCGCTCCACCGGTTACATGACGGTCTCCACCCTGCTCGCCCCCGGCGGCAGCCTGATGGCCCCTACGGGCGCGGTGGGCGGCAACATCCGCAGCTGGAGCAGTGTGCTGGACGCGATGTCGACCGACGAGCAGATCAAGGGCGCCAGCGTCACCATCCAGATCACCCCCGGCGCCGGGGAGGCCCTGGGCGACGACGTCAAACGCCGCCGCCGCGCGGACGCCCCGCAGCTGGCCAAGGACACCATCGACGAGCTGGTACGCACCACGCCGCGCGCCACCGCCTCGGTGGCGCCGTGGATGAGCGTCATCGTCGACCCCAACGCCTGTGCCACCCCGCCGAGCGACCTGCACGAGCAGGTCGCCGAGGCCCTGCGGGTGGTCGACTCGCTGGATCTGTCCGGCACCGGCACCGACATCTTCCGGCGCACCACCGACGTCGATGTGCGCCGCCTGGTGCGCTCCGCCTACGACCCCGACGCCTTCCACTCCAGGGATGAGGCGTTCGAGGATCTGGCGTGGAGCGAGTGCGGCCCGCAGGCCGCCGATGACGGCTGGGAGGAGTACGCGCACGACGGCGGTGTGTCCGTCTCGTGGGTGCTGCGGGAGATGCCGCGCCGCCCCATCCCCTACTCCGTCCTGCTGCCGCTGCTGGCCCCGGGCAAGTTCCAGCGCCGCATCACTCTCGCCTACCGGGTGCTCGACCCGCACGAGGGCGAGGCGGTCCTGGAACGCGAGATCAGCAACGCCGAACAGCGGGCCCTGACCACCGCCCAGGTCAAGGGCCGGGCCAAGTGGAGCCAGAAGGCCGACTACCAGCGGGCGGACAAGGCCGCCGCGCAGGCCGCCTCCGGTGCACAGGTCGTGGACTGGACGCTGATGGTCACCACCACCGCCCGCAGCACCGCGGACCTGCCCGCGGCCCGCCAGGAGGTACAACGCGCGATCAAAGCAACGAGGGGCATTCGGATGCGTCCCGCGTACGGCGCGCAGGCCGCCGTGTTCGCCGCCGGCCTGCCGCTGGGCTACAGCCCGCTGGTGAAGTAAAGGACGCAACCCCATGGCCAAACCGCAGCAGAAGGTCAGCACGCCGCGGCGGATGACCACACCCGGCGACGCGCCGCAGACCACCGCGGCGCAGCGGCGGGCCGAAGCCCGCGCCGAACGCCAGGCCAAGCGGCGCTTCGCCGGCCGCCTCGGCTGGGGCGGCCGGTTCAGCGGGCGCGTCCCGGTCGAGGACACCGGCACCGTCTACACCGGCCCCTCCACCCAAGTCGGCGCCCTGTACCCGTTCCTGCTCGGGGCCGGGCTGCCGCCGCGCGGCGTGCCCGCTGGCCGCGACGTGCTCACCGGCGAGCTGGTGTGCATCGACCCGTCCGGCTGGACCGGGAAGCTGACCACCAACCCGGGCGTGTGGGTGATGTCGCAGCCCGGCGCGGGCAAAAGCGCCCTGGTCAAGCGGATCTGCCTGGTCTATGCCGCCTACGGCTACATGATGGTCGTGCCCGGCGACGTCAAGGGCGAGTACAGCCAGCTCGTCTCTGAACTCGGCGGCTCGGTGGTGCGCATCGGCGACGGCATCGGCCGCCTGAACCCCCTGGACAGCGGCCCGCTCAAGGGGCACCTGGACGCGCTTTCGGCCCGGGAGCGCGCCGGGCTCCTGGACGTGCTCAACGGCCGCCGCCTGGAGACGCTCGGCGCCCTGCTGGCCACCAAGAACGGGCTGGGCCGGGCGCCCAACGAGATCGAGCGCAGTGCGCTGACCGCCGCCGTGCAGCTCGCCTCGGACGCCACCCCGGGCCACGACCCGATCATCCCCGACGTCATCACGGTCCTGCGGCAGGCACCGCAGGAGGTCCGCGACAAGCTCGCCGCCGACGACGACACCTACCGGGACCTGACCCGCTCGGTGATCGCCGGGCTGGACAACCTGGTCGGCGGCCCGCTCAAGGGCCTGTTCGACGGGCCCACCACCACCCCGCTGGACCTGCACGCCCCGGCGGTGTCCGTGGACATCTCCGGCCTGCGGGCCCGCGGCAACGACGTCATCTCCGCCGGGATGATCGCGACGTGGGCGTATGCGTACTCCAGCGTCGACAGCGCCCGCAGCATCGGCCTGATGAACCGCAAGCTCGTGCTGCCCATGGACGAGATGTGGCGCGCCCTGCGCTCAGGCCCCGGCCTGGTCGACGCGATGGACAGCATCAGCCGACTCAACCGCACCACCGACGATGTGACGATCTATGTGACGCACTCGCTGCTGGACAGCGAGTCCCTGCCCACCGAAGAGGACCGGGCCAAAGCGCGCGGCCTGATGGACCGGTGCGACACCTGGGTGCTGGGTGCGTCCACCGCCGAGGAACTGGTGCGCGTCACCGGCAAGCGGGCCCTGACCGAGCAGGAACGCATGATGATCCAGTCATGGTCCTCGGCGACCAGCACCGGGCTGGACACCGGCGGCGACCAGGTCCACCCCGGCCGCGGCAAATACCTCATCAAGATCGGAACCAGGCCCGGGATCGCCGCGGCAATGGAGCTGACGGCCACCGAGGCCCGGCTGTACCGGACCGACAACAACACCGTGGACGAGGGGGACACGCGCTGATGATGACCGACAACGATAGGGCGTGGGCGGCCGGAGGCATCCTGCTCGGGGGCGCGGTGACGCTGTCCGTCTCCACCTGGGCCGGGGCGGCCGCCGGTGCACTGGTGACCGGCGAGGACCCGGCGCCCGTCCCGCTGTCCCCGGCGGGCCTGTTCCAGATGGCCACCCGGTGGCCGGCGGTGTGGGCGCACTCCCCGACCGCGTCCGTCATCGGCGCCGGACTGCTCGACATCCTCGTCATCGCCCTGGTGGTGTGGGGCCTGCGGCTGTGCTTCCGGTGGTTCCGCAACCCCTCCGACCTGGCGACGCTGTACCAGGTGCGGGAGCTGACGCCCAAGCAGGCGGCCCGTACCGCCACCCGCCTGCGGGCCTCCTTGAAGAACACCAAGCCCGTCGAGGTCCCGGCCCGCGACCGGGGCGTGCTCCTCGGCGACCACCTGCCGTCTGGCGTGGAGCTGCGCGGAAGCGACGAGGACACCTACGTCGCCATCATGGCGCCCCGCGCGGGCAAGAGCACGTCGCTGGCCATTCCGGTGGCGGAGGAGGCGCCGGCGGCGCTGCTGATGACGTCGAACAAGGCGGACGTGTACGCCGCGACCCTCGCGAGCCGCTCACGGACCGGGCAGGCCTGGATTCTCGACACCCAGGGCGTGGCCCAGGCCGAGCGGCAGATGTGGTGGGACATGATCGCCCAGGCGGAGACACTGGAAGGCGCCGAACGCCTCGCCTCGCACTTCGTCACGCAGATCACCAGCGAGCAGGCCGACCCATTCTGGTCCCAGGCCGCGGGCGACCTCCTGGTCGGCCTGTTCCGCGCCGCATGGTGGGAGGGCGGCAGCGTCCGCGACGTCATGCGGTGGCTGGCCGACCCCAAAGAGAAGGCCCCGCTGCGGGTCCTGTACGAGCACGAGCCGGTACTCGCCGAGCAGGTCGAATCCTCCATCAACATCGCGGAGGAGACGCAGTCCGGGATCTACCAGAACGCCCGCACCGCCGTCAGCGCGCTGCGCGACGAGAAGGTGCTCGCCTGGGTGACGCCGGACAGATATCACCCGCGCTTCGACCCCGAACACTTCGCGACCAGCAAAGACACCCTCTACCTGCTGTCGAAGAAGGGCGGCCCGGCGAGCGCGGTCGTGGCCGCTCTGGCCGATGCGGTGTTCACCGCCGGCGCCGAGGCGGGCGAACGCGCGGGCGGCCGCCTGCCCGAGCCGATGCGCGCGGTCCTGGACGAGGCCGCGAACATCTGCAAGATTGCGGACCTGCCCGACCTCTACAGCCATCTCGGCAGCCGCGGCATCACGCCGTTCGTGATCCTCCAGTCCTACCGCCAGGGCGTGAAGGCGTGGGGCGAGGTCGGCATGGATGCGATGTGGTCGGCCGCCACCAAGAAGCTGATCGGCGTCGGCATCGACGACGCGCGCTTCGCCGGTGACGTCTCCACCATGGTCGGTGCGCATTTCGTCGGCCGCGGCTCGTACTCCAAGAGCAAGGACGGCTACAGCCGCAGCGTCTCCGAGCAGCGCGAGCAGGTCATGGACCCCGCCGACGTCCGGGCGATGCGGAAGGGGACAGCACTGCTGCTGGCCACCGGGATGCCTGTCGCGCAGGTCCGGCTGCGGCCCTGGTACGCGGAGAAGGCGCTGGCCTACGTCGGCCCGCAGCTGAAGGCCGAGGAGCACGCGATCACCAAGCGGGCCGTGGCGGCGTACGAGGAGCGCAAGGCGGCCCGCGATGGCCGATGAGCCGGACCCGAAACTGTCCGTGCCGGTGGGTATGTTCGAGGACATCGAAGACCTCAAGGCCCGGAACGCGGCCCTGACCTCCCAGGTCGCGGCCCTTGCCGAGCAGCTCAGGGCCCTTGCCGAGGGCGGCGACGCCGAGCCGGGCGAGGCCTCGGACAACGAGACGGCCGCTGGCGACCAGGCCGCCGCGGAGGGAGACACGGACGAAGAGGCGTGGCAGTACCCGCCGTTCATCCTGCTGCTCGACCCCCCGGCGTACGACGACGAGCTGCGTGCCCTGATCGAGTGGGTCGAGGGTGTGCTCGTGCCCGGCTACCTCGCCGAGCCGTCGGCCGACGCCCGCTGGTGCCATCTGTGGTTCGAGCACCCCGTCGCCGTCGCCCGGTTGCATGCCGCGTGGCTGGCCTGGCAGGAGCTGACCGACCCGGCGTCCTGCGGCTACACCGGGCCCTCGGTGTGGCACCGGGACCACATGGACCCCGCGCTCCGGGAGCTGCGTGCGTCCACCGGGCCGTTCGGCGGCTGCACCAAGGGCGAGCACAAGATCGAGCACCGCTTGCCCAGTCTCGTGCCCAGCGCCTGGACTCACGGCGAAGATTGAGAAGGAGGCCCTGCCATGTCCGCTCACGACACTTCTGACACTTTCACCCTGACCATCACCGACCGCCTGGACGTACTGCGTCCCGACGGCAGCACCTGGAACCTGTGCGAGGGGCACGATCACGAGTGCCAGACCGTGGCGCAGGTGTTGGACTGCCTGGTGTGGGAGAACCTCGCCTCCATCCCGCCCGCGGACCTGTACGGCCTCCAAGTCGAGCCGCTTCGAATCGTCCTGCCCGGCGTCGAACCCTTCGTCGCCGTGTTCCACGGCCCGAGCGAGGACTTCCCCAGTGGGCGCACGCTCGATGAAACCGGCCTGCCGTTGTGCTGGCGAGCGGTCGCCGAAGCGGCCGGCGCCCCCGCTGCTGACGCGGTCAAGTCCATCGGTTGCCCCTCGTGCCAGCACCCGCCACCAGCGCAGCCGCCCGTGCCCGCGTGGGAGCAGGACGGCCACTTCCAGGTCGGCGACATGGTCCAGACCCCGCCCGCCGACCCCTTCCCGGCGAAGGTCGTGTGGGTCAAGGGCGACCGCGTCGGCATCGTCACCAACCCCGCCAACGGCGCCCAGGCCAACGCCTCCCGCGAGCAGCTCCGCCACGTCACCGGCTGCGCCCCCTGCACCGCTGACGCCGCAGTCCAGGACGCCGCCGAGGAGGAGCGGGAGAGCGCCTACTGGGAGCGGTGGCCGGCCGAGCACCGCGAGCTGCACGACGCGGTGATGGAGGACATGCAGCTCACCGCCGGGTCCGTGCCCAACCTGTCGGTGTGCGGGCACCCGTCCACCCACACCCGCTACAAGTTCGGCCCCAACTCCCCGGTGCGCGAGTGGATGCGCACCGAGTTCGACGGGCACATGGTCGCCTCCGAATCCCCGAGCCTCGCCCTGGGCCGCATATGGGACCCCATCGACTGGCTGCGCATCGAGCGCGAGCACGGCGACGAGGGGCTCACCATCACCGTGCCCTGGGAGGGCATGACGTGGCCGACCGTGCGCAGCGCCTACACCCTCGCCCGGGAAGCGGGTCTCGACGTCGTCCTTGACGTCGACCTGGAGATGGACCCGCTCGACGACGGCACGGTCGGCGTCGAGGCGATCCCCACCTCAATGTTGGTCAAGGGCGTTGTCCCCGACGAGGTCGAGGAGCAGATCAACACGATCCTGGGCCGCACCCCCGAGTCCTACCCACACAGCCGCATGCTCCGGCCGTCCTACCCGGACCGGCCCGGCATCGACTACAGCGCCCCGTACAAGCACGACACCGATGACCAGACCATGTGGGGCTGGTCCTGATGACCACCCTCTCCGCCGTGTGCGGAAGCGGCTGCCCGGGTGTGCGGCGGGGCGTACGGTGGGGGCGCTGACCGAGCTGGGAATCCGGTGGCAGCGAGGCGGTGGGGGACATGAAGGCCCGTGACCACAGACGAGCAGTGCCAGGCTGAGGGCCGCAGCTGCGGAGAGGCTGCGGAGAGCGCGTCGCTGTGCGGCGGACACCGGACAGAGACGGAAAGCCGAGCCCGGTGATTTACCCCGGTGCAACGAGGCGGCCGGGCTCGGCCAGGACTGCCCTTGCGAGGCAACCGTTAGAACACCGCGATTCTAGGCACGCGAAGGGCTCACCGGCACTGGGTCCGGCCCAATCGCATTGCCGGGCTGGAAAGTTGGGCAAACGGCATTGGCATGCTGGCAGTCGGAGCGGGTGGTCATTCTGGCCAGATAACCCGTGGGCTCCGGCGGTCCCCTTCGGCGAGGGGGAACCGGGCCCGCGTCGTTGTGCGTCCGCGCCGCCGTGGTGCGCCAGGTGCAGCACCTACGGCCAGGGGGACAGGTGAAGTGCTATACGGCTCGCAGACGGCGCACACCTGCTCCGCCTCTTCGGGGCCGTCCACGGCGGCTGTCCGGCTGCGGTGGCCGGTGATCTGCACGACGACCCATTGCCCGTCCGGCAGGCCGTCCACCTGTCCGGCCCATACCGCCTCCAGTGCCGTCTGCGGGGTGGTGCTCTCGGACTGGAGCAGGCGCTGGCCGTCCGGGCTGAGGGCCGGCCACACCTGAAGGTGGTCGCCGTGCTGGTCGTCGGCCAGGGTGTCCAGGCCGGTCGCCGAGTCGTAGAGAAGCGGGCCCGCACAGTGTCCATGGCCAGAGAGTAGGGGGCCTGTTGCCGATAGTGATCGAGGCGCGAGGCGGCGCGCCCGCAGCCGCGACGCAAGACGTGCGGGGTGGCACCGTCGCGGCCACCTGACCGAGGAAGGCCACCATGACCCGCTCCCCGCACCACCCCCGTTCCGCTGCCGCCGGGCTTGTCGTTCTGCACGCTCTGGTCGTCGTCGCCATGTTCCTCACGTGCATCGTCGCGGTCGCCACCCGCGCCGACGACAGCAGCCGGGCGCCGCGCTGTTCCACTGTCTCCTCGAAGGGGGGTGACTTCGTGCCGGCCGGGTCCCGCCCGTGCACCGTGTACGGCACCGGACAGGGCAGCGGGCACGCCTCGGCGGTCGGGCCCGGCGTGGCGCACCCGGTCGCCCCGGACACTGCGGCCAAGAAGCCGGGCCGCGCGCCAGCAGCCGCACCGAAGGCCGCGGCCCCGCCGAAGGTGAGCCTCAGCAAGCGGTGACCGCCAGGCCGCGCAGCCCGGCAGGACAAGGGCCCGCTGGGATCGCTCAACTCCACCTCGGCAGTCCTGGCCAGCGAGCGTCCGGCTCTCCGGACACGGCCCACCCCAACGCCTTCACGGCCCGGTGCGCACCCGCTGCCCGGCCTCCGCCGACACGCTCACCTGATAGTCGCCCAACGCGGGCCAGCCCAGCTCTTCGAAGGGGCGTTGCGAACGCTGGCCGCGCACCTTCATGAAGGCCACACCCGACACCATCCGGCCCACGGCGCTGCCCTCACCGTCACACACCAGCCTGCACAGGCCGTCATACGTGCCCCCGTCCCAGTTGAACGGCGTGGCGACCGGCGTGACGATCACTCCTCCGGCACGGACCTGTGCAGGCCAGGCCCGGGGGACCTCGCGTACGGCGGCGGTAGACAGGATGCCGTCGTACGGCGCGCTGTCGGCGTACCCCTTCTCACCGTCTCCCACTACCAGCCGCGCGCCGATGCCCAGCAGGCTCAGCCGCTCCCGTGCCCACTCGGCGATCTGCGGGTCGATCTCGATCGAGGTCACGTTGCCCGCGCCGACACGGTGGGCGAGCAGCGCGGTGTTGTAGCCCGTGCCGGTGCCGATCTCCAGCACCGTCTCGCCCGGCTGCGGGTCGAGGTGGTGCAGCATCTCCACTACTACGGCGGAGCACGAGATGGAGCTGGTGAAATCGGTGAAGGCGTCCGTGGTCACCGGGCCTTCCTCCGGCTGTATCGCGCCGTCGTCGATCTGCGTGATCAGCATCTGCTGTGTCCGGTAGACGGCCTTGAGCCACTGCCGGGGCCGTGTGGTGCGATCCATCAGTGGGTAGAGGCCGTCCTTCGCCACCGGCCACCACACGCGATCGGGGACGAAGTGCTCGCGCGGCACCGCCATGAAGGCGTCCCGCAGCCACGACTGGCCCTCGAAGTACCCGCGCTGGTCGAGCTGCGCTGCGACCTGCTCGCGCAGCTCGGCGGCCTCCTGCACCGTGCTGACGGCGTCGTTCACTCCTCTTCGTCCTCGACGTCTTCGGTGCTGTCGTCCTCCGGCGGCGGGTTACCCGGATCACCCGGGCTGGAGTGATCGCCGCCCACCTGGCCGTTTCCATCCCGACGGTGTTCCATGCCGTCCTCCCCACCTGGCGCGGATCCAGTGTGCTCGGCGCACGCCCGTGATCGCCACCATGCCTCACCGCGTCATCAGCGCCTCCGCGACCGTCATGGGCGGCTCGGGCGCGCGACGTAAACCGTACGGGCCCGCCACCCTCCGCGGTGCCACGTTCCCGTACGGAAGGACCCCGCGAATGCCCCCGCCCTCCGGGCGCACCGTCGCCCTGGTCGCCGGTGCTGTTCTCGTCATCATCGGCGCGATGATCGCCGCGCTCGCCGTCTTCGGCGGCAGCGACGGCGCGCCGGCGCCGACTCCGAGGCCGAGCCAGGTGCCGACGCCGCAGCCCACCCGCCCCACCACCGAGCCGACCCGCCCGCCGTGGCCCCGGCCCAGCGTCGAGCCGACCACGCCCGACGGCTGCAAGTTGTACGACATGGAGTGCCAGCACCAGAGCGGCGGCGCCTCGGGCGGCACGGTGCCTGTGCCGTCCCGGCCCCCGGAGGGCGGCACCGTCGGCACGACGGCCGGAGGGATAGTCGGCGGCTCCGGCTGAGCCGCAGGGAGCAGTACCGCGCCCCGGACGGTGGACCTGCCGTCCGGGGCGCGTGCCGTTGTCAGTGGTCGCTGCGAGGCTGGAGCGCATGACGGTGAGCACGCCAACGCTCCTCGACGCCGAGCCCGACACCATGGCCCGGCGGCTGCTGGTGCCCGTGTGGAACGCCCTGAGCAGCCGGGCGGACGCTCTGCGGCGCAGCCTGCCGCCGTGCCCGGACACGGCGTGCGGCCGATACGAGTGGTGGCGTGCGCTGGACGCGGAACAGGCCCGCCGAGCGGCGCTCCTGGACCGGCTGAACGCGTTGTGCGGACACCTGGCCGGGCGCCCCGCGCTCGGGTACGACCCCGAAGACCCGCTGCCCCCAGAGGCGCTGGAGGAGGCCGACGGATTCGTGAGCGAGCCGGTGGCGGCGCTCATGGCCGCGTACCGGGCCCGGCGGGCGGATCTGCCGTCAGCCCGGCAGCTACTCCGGCAGCGCTGGACAGCCGCGTCTTGCGGCGAAAGAAAAAGCCGAGCCCGCTGATCCACCTCGCGACAACGAGGTAGCCGGGCTCGGCTCCCAACGGCCCGGCCTTCGCCAGACGCCCCGATACTACGCTCCACGTGCCGCTGGGCAGCCCCGAAAGCCCACAACTCACTGCCCGTTCCCCCCTCTTGCGCGAAGGCATACGCCAGCCGGCACGGCGCACCTAGGCTGAGACCAGCTCCTACGACCAGTCCGGACCGCACTCATGACAATGGGGCGGGGTCGACCGTTTAAGCAGGACAGGCGGAACGGGAGAAGATCGATGCGATGTGCCGCCCCCTCAGACGCCTGCGGCAGTCTGACTGGGTGGAGCTATGGCGGGAGATGCCTTCGATGCCGGGCGGCCCACAACCAGGCATCCCGCAGAACCCGCGGTCTGCGCCCCGAAGAACGCGACCTGGTCCTTGCCGCGCTGCGGGAGGGGGCCACTCCGCGAGCAGCGGCGGAGGCCGTGGGAAAGCCCCTTCGGTCCTTGCAGACCACGGCGGTACGAGATGGGGAACTGCGCGCCGCCATGGATGGCAAACCGCTGCGGCAGCAGATCGTCGCACGGCAAGGCGACTTTCTTGCGGCTTTGACCCGCGTTACGGGTTCGGACAATCCCATTGAGGCTGCTGAGCGTGAGATCGGGGTGGCGCCGGGGACGGCAGAGCAGTGGCGCCGGGAGAACTTGAAGTACGCCCAGGCAGAAGACGCGGTCCTGGCCCTGGTCTCCAACGCCCGCAGGAAGCCGGTGGCCCAGGTCACGCTGGCCATGCTGGACCGAGCGGCCGACGCGCTGGAACGAGGGGAGACGGTGAATGCCGCGGCTCGGTCGATCGGCCTGCTCACGGCCAATCTGCGCTACCACGCCAGGAAGCACGAACGCCTCGCCCGGCTGCTTCCCGAGCCCAAGAAGCAAGGGAGCCGGGTCAAGGGGAAACGGCTCTTGACGCCCGGCAGGGAACAGACGCTGAAGTCGGCGTGGGCCGATACGGCGATCAGCATTCCGGCGATCGCAAGCAGGCTGGGCGTGCACGAAGCCACTGTGTACCGCTGGGCACGGCACCTCGACTTGCCTGCTCGTTCAGCCGTGGATTTGTAGGCCCGGCGGAGCATCGGCTTCGAATTTGGGGCGGGTCTCGCCTAAGACGCTGGAGCGCCGCAACATCATCTGCGGCGAGTGCATGAAGAACTTCGCGCCGGAGGAGTCCGCCTGAGAGAGGTGGTCTATCTGGCCAGATAACCCGCGGGCCCCGGCGGTCCCCTTCGAGGGGGAGCCGGGGCCCGCGTCGTTGTGCGTCCGCGCCGCCGTGGTGTACCAGGTGCAGCACCTACGGCCAGGGGCCAGGTGAAGTGCTACACGGCGCGGGACGCGGGCCGGGGGCGGGTTGCCCGGGTCGGGCCAGCCGTCGGCGGAGGGCGGCCCGTCGCCGAGCTCCGGCCCAGGGCCCGGGCGGCGGTGTTCAGCACCCGCCCGGGTTCGCCGGGGGCGACGAAGAGGGCGTACGCCACGGCGAGCAGCAGCTCGCCGCCGGCGGGGCGGCCCGCCGGTCGCCGTAGATCCGGTGCACGGTCTCCGCGTACGTCTGCGCCCGGTCCAGGCGCGGGGCGTCGGCCGGGCTCACCCGAAGACCTCCACCAGCCGGATCATCGCCGAGGGGTGCTCGCTCAGCCGCTGCCGCCGTACGTACTGGTTCCAGGTGCGGTTGTCGCAGCGCACCGGGATGCCGTCGCCCGGGTCGTAGTCGACCAGACAGGTGCCGGGCACGTCCTGTGTGAGAACGGCGGCCAGCTCATCGGCGTCGTACAGCGGGTTCTCGCCCCGCCACAGGCGCTGCTGGTCGACGCGGGCCCGGGTCGAGGCGACACGGACCTCCAGGGCGAGCGGGGAGAGCGCTGCCCACTCCAGCAGCACGTCGGCGTGGCACGGCTCGCCGGGCGCGCACGGGCACGCCAGGTCCATGCCGCGCAGCTCCGGCAGCCGGGCGAGGATCTTCTCCCGGCGCTCGTCGGCCGCGTTCGACTGCCAGTTGGCACGACTGCCGCGCAGCCACGGGCGGAACTCGGCGACGGCGGTCTGCCGGGCCTCCGGCTCCTGGTAGCCGATGTCCATGAGCTGCGCGACGGTGAAGGGATTGCCGAAGGCGGACGTCCGGTCCACGATCATGCACCGCTCGGGCTTGCGCCAGTCCTTGGTGCGCTGACGCTGGATACGGGTGCAGGTACGCATCGGATGTGGTCCTTTCGCTGGTCGGAGGGTGGGGATGGCCGGTCAGTGCGTCGGCCGCGCGTGGATCGGGATGTGGATCTCCCCGCCGCCGCAGTCGAAGTCGGACCACTGGTGTTCGGGGGCGAGCGCCCATCCGTGGTCCGTCGCGGCGCGCACCGTCTCCCGGATCGCCTCGGTCCTGCTGGCGTAGTAGCCCCCGATCGCCACGGACGCGAGCGGCAGTTCCAGGTCGGAGGTGTAGGTGTCCACCGAGGCCGCCCACTGCCCGCACTGGAGGATCAGCAGGTGTGTGGCGACCAGACCGGCGCGGGCGGCGAGTTCGAGGTAGCGGGCGTGATCGGTCTGCATCACCAGCCCCTCGTACTCCGGGAAGAACGCGGCGAGGTCTCGGCGCGCCTCCTCGTCGCCCTCCTGTGCCTTGCGCAGGACGGCGACGGCATCCGCGATCCGCTCGGGGGCAAGGACGTCGTTGGACACGGTGGCTCCTAATCAGTAATTAGCGGGGCGGGGTCGATGTGGTGCACGGCGGTGAAGCCCTCCCGCAGCAGCGCGTCCGGGGTGGCCTCGCACGCGAGGCGGTGCTGCCAGCGCAGCGTGTCGTCGGGCACGCGCCGGCTGGCCGGCCGCTGCTTGTTGCGGGTCAGGCAGGTGGTGAGGTCGGGCAGGAAGCGCAGGGCGACGACGGGGCGGCGGTGCCGGCGGGCACGCTCCACGAGCTGCGCCCGCACGTGGGGCTCCACATTTGTGCTGTTCCCTGGCAAGTCCTTCTGTTCAACCTGCTGAGGCTCCTGGCTCCCCAGCTAGGGATCGAGCGACCGCCTCCGCTCCTGTGCCTGTGGCGTCTCGTCCGTCAGCTGTCCCTCCGAGGGAACGGGACGATGTTGTCGGAGGCCGGTCCGTGTTCTCTTGGCCTGTTGCCTTCCTGGGTGAGGCAGCATCAGGTTCCTGACCTGCTGGTCCGGTGGTCGAGGGGGAGGGGCGGGGCCCTACACCCGCCGCGGGCAAGGCGCGCAACCCCGCGGCGGGTGCGGCCGGTCACCCGAGCCGGTTGGGTTCGAGCTGGAAGAAGAGGAGAACGTCGTTGGGCACGGGGGCTCCTGGCGCAGTCATCCCAGCCCTCAGCAGGTGCCGTCCGCGCGGCGGTCGGCGTAGGCGGTGGTGTGCTGCGCGGTAGCGGCCAGGCAGGCGGCAATGACCACAACGGACGGAGTGTCGCAGGGGAAATCAGGATTCGCTCCGTTGATGCACGTCAGCCCTGAGTCGCCGGACTCGTTGGTCATGGACCAGACGGCGCCGGACGGATGCCGGAGGATGCTGAGAGGCATCTCCTCGTCGGCGATCCACCCTGCGGCTTCCAAGGCTTCGAGCACGTCGAGTCGTCCGTGCCAGTCGCCCGGTTCGGGTATGTCGATGACAAGGTGCAGATTCGGCATGGTGCTCCTAAGCGGCGAGGCTGGTGGTCACGGTTGCTGTTCCTCCTCGTCCGGGGCGGCGGGCGGGTGCGAACCGCCGTCCAGATCCACGGACGTGACGTCCGGGGCCTTCTCGGCGACGGCGTCGGGGGTCCAGGCCAGGGTCGTCTTGTCGGTGCCGCCGGGGGTGATGCCCAGTGCCCGGGCGGCCTGCCGGGTGGCCGCAAGCCGGTCGAGGGCGGCCCGGAAGACGGGCACGTTCTCGCTGGCCATCTCGTAGGCGATGGCCTTCTGCCAGCTGGGGTTCTTCTCGCCGTACACCACGGTGATGGGGTCCTGCATGCCCTCGGGCCACCAGCCGTTGCGCACCCCGCGCGGCAGGGCGCGGATCTGGGCCACCCGCGGCCCGTTGAGCTTGCCGACGGCGCTGCGCAGGGCGTCGGCCTTGACGTGGCCGCCGCCCTCGACGACGAGCCGGGCGAACGTCCGGGCGGCGGAAGGCAGGGAGCGCAGGAAGCGTTCGGCGCGTTCGGCGGTCCAGGCGGTGTCGATGACGGTCAGCTCCGCGCGGTGCCGGGCGGCGAGGGCCACCAGCTTCTCGGCGAACTCCGGGTCCGCGCCTTCTACGGTGATCTTCATGAGGCCTTCCGACAGATTCTTACCCGGTTCTCCGGGGTCTGTACGGCGAGTCTGCCCGACGGAACCGCCCGCCGTACAGACCCCGGAGAACCTGGCCGGAATTCTCCACCCGGGCGGGTGGGATTCCGCGGTTCGGCTGCACGGCGCGTCTCGGCTCGGATAATGTGCCATATCCGAGGCGACAAACCGGACCTGACGTCAGGTCACCGTCCGGCCCGCCGACCCGGAAGGAATCGCATGCCCGTTCGACGCAGTGAGGCCGTGCCGACCGCCACCCTCCACCGGTGGCAGCGCAACGGACACCAGCAGCTCGCCGCCTTCCTCGCGCACGGCGCCAAGGCCGACCTCCCGCCGCTGATGTGGACGCTCGCCTCCAACGGTGCCCTCACCGGCGAGGCCGACGGCCTCAGCTACACCCCGCAGGGCCAGCGCGACGCCGTCCGGCGGTGGGCCGCGCACGTCGGCGTTGCGGTGGACACCCGCACGACCCGCGACGGCCGCGAGGAGCTGTACGCCGGGTGGAAGCTCGGGACCGGCCTGGAGGAGGTCGGCGGCTGCTTCCGCGCCACCATCTTCCTGCACGAGGGGGACGCGTGATGCCGCTCTTCCTGATCGTCACGATGGTGCTGGCCGCCGCGTTCATGACCTGGTGCTGCGTGGGCCTCATGCGGGTGCACTCCGGACGGGCGAAGAACGTGGCCGAGGGGATGACGCCCCAGCGGACCGTCGACCGCCGCCTGAGCCGCCAGATCCGCCGGGAGCACGGCCGGTGAACGGTCTCGCCACGACGCCGGCGCCGCAGGCAACTCCCGTGATTCCGGGACAGCTTGCGGCCTTCCGGGTGCGGACCCGCCCGCACCTCACCATCGACTACGCCCGCCCCGGCGGCGGCCCGCTCACCGGTGCCGACTTCGACCGCCTGGCCCGGATCGCCCGGGCCGCCACCACACGAAAGGGTGACTGACCGCATGCCGCTGTCCGTACCGCTGTTCCTCGTACCGGGAGAGCCGGACCACCGCTACACCGTCCACGTCCACCGCGTCCGCTGGGAGGCCGACGCGGTCACCGGGCCGCTGACCGCCGATCACCTCGCGCCGCTGGAAGCCGCCGCCCGCGAAGGCCTGCGGATGGTTGCCGAGTGCGTCGCCGCCGAGCTGGCCGACGCTGACGTCGAGGTCACCGGGTATCCCGACGGATCGACTGCGGCGGTGGCCCGCGTGCTGTGCACCGAGGACGCCTGCGCCGCCGTCGCCGAGCGCTACCAGCGCGACGCCGCCGAGGGCGCCGAGGCCGAGGCCGCCCGGAAGTGGGCCGCCACCCAGCTGCGGGACCAGACCGTGGAACTCCTGAAGCTCCGCGGCGAGACGGAGAAGCCCACCCCCGGCAAGACGGCCGCGGACCTGCTCGCCGCGGTGCTGGCCGCCCAGCAGGAGCGCACCGGCGGTCAGGCCGACCGCGTCGTGCTGTGGCTGGACGAGGCCGCCCACCTGTTCCGGGACTCCGGCCTGTTCCTCGACCGGTCCCCGGAAGAGGTGCGCCAGGAGATCGACCGGATGATCCGGCGCAACCGCGCGCCGTACCCGGTCGAGGCCAGCGGCGGGGCCTTCGGGGACACGACGGGCCGGGGCAAGACCCGATTCGAGCCCCACCGCCTCACCGACTTCGATACCGCCCCCGACCTCGTGTCCTGGGCAGGTCCGGCCCGGAACACGACGATTCCGACGCCCACCGCCGAGGGCCGGGCCCACCTGGATCTGCCGAACGCGTTCCACCTGGCGCCGGAGCCCCTGGTGCGCGAGGCCGAGACGCTGGCCCGCTCGGCCGCCGTGGGCGAGACCCGCGGTGTCGGCGTGCGGCGGCTCGCGGGGCTGTGCGCCGAGCTGGCCCGCCGGCACGGCGCCGAACCGCAGCCGCGGCCGTGCCCCGGCGGGTGCACCGAGGACGACGACGCGGCCCACGACCTGGTGCACCGGATCGGCCACCGGCCCCGCGCCGTACGGGCCGGGGAGGTCCGCACCGCGGGCCTCATCCTTGCCCCGGAGCGGCAGGTGCTCACCCTCCCGGCCGCGCTCCCCGACGACGATGCGGCCCTCGTGCTCGTCTACCGCGCGGACACCCCGGGCCTGGCCCTGCTCGACGCCATCCGTAGGGGTGACGAGGCGGCTGCGCAGGACGCCGTCACCGGCCTGCTGCACCGGCTCACCGCGGACGGGAAGTGATTGCCGTGGCGCTCACTACGGTCACTCTCGCCGACGGCACCGCCGCCGTCGTGCACACCGAAGGACGGGGCTGGAGCCGTGTCGGCAGTGACGCCCCTGGCGTCCGCGCACGCCTCATCCAGGACGTCCTGCACGCCGTTGACGTCGAGGGCATGCTTCTCGGCTGCGATGCGCTGCGGCAGGCCCGCACGGCGGCCGCGGACGTCGTCGTCGAGGAGAGGGGGGGCGGCGTGCCGTACGCCCAGATGCGGGTGCTGTGCACGGCCACCGAGTGCCGGGAACTCGCCGAACACTGCGAGAACGTCGACGAACCCTTCATCGGTGCTGCGGCGGCCCGGGAATGGGCCCTGGCGCAGGCCTCCGACGCGACGCCGGAGGCCGCCCGATGAGCAGTTCCGACGCCCTCGCCGCCCACCTGGAGTGGCACCCGTTCGCCCACCGGCCAGACTGCGCCAAGCCCGTCTGGGAGGTCGACCAGCAGACCCAGACCGACACGCGGCGCCCGCGCCGGGGCTGCCCGGAGCACGCGTGCCCCAACGAGGAGTGCGGTCACCACGACCGCTACGACCGGGTCACCGTGCGGCTGCTGTGCCGGTCCTGCGACACGGTCCACCTGATCAGCGGCGAGGAGCACACCACCCGGACGACCACCACGGTGCGCACCGGGTACGGGCAGCCCCCGAAGAAGGTGGCCGGGCTGTGGCTCTACCCCGGCCCGCCGCTGCTCGATCTGCGGGGGTACGACTCGCCCGGCGCCTACCTCTGCTCCCGCCACAAGGTCGACCGGCTGTCGGAGAAGGACATCGTCGGCACCGTCACCGAGGGCCGGGGCAAGCGCGGCGCCACGGTCTGGCACGCGGCCATCGGGCCCGCCTTCCACCCGCCCGCCCGGGGCCTGTCGGGCTACGCGACGTGGGCGAAGACCAGCGGCGAGAAGCCGTTCGCGAGCGTCACCGCGGCGGCGAAGTGGGTGGGGGCGGAGCTGGACGCGGCCGCCGTCGCGGAGAAGGGATCAGCCCAGTGAGCGGCAACCACGACGCTGCCATCGACACCGCCAAGCGACAGCTCCCGTCGGCGGCGCAGGCGTTCGCCAGGTGGCCGACGGCGGTACCGACCGGACCGTTCGCCCTCTACGGTGACGTCGATGTGTACCAGACCGGCGGGTTCGAGGACCCGCGCCTGGTGCTCTACACCGGGGCCAGCCGTCTGCCGACGCTGACTGTGGGCTGGTGTCTGTTCGGCGCCTCCCGCAACATCCAGCCCGGCAAGGACAAGGACACCCTGCCGAGCGGCGCCCGGGAGGCCCTGACCGACACCACCGCGGTGCGTGCCGTGCAGCTCCTTGCGGTCGACCACCCGGAGACCGACGAGGCGGCAGTCGAAGCGCTCGCGGTCCCCGGGGTGACCGGCTCCCTGGTCGCCCTCGCGTCCGCCGTCCACCAGCACCACGAAGGCCGGGCCGTACCACTCGGCTGCGAGATCGGCACGGCCGTCTACGCCTGCCACCGCGGGCCCGTGCACCTGGGCACCGCCGCCGCCGACGTGGTGCTGATCGGCAGCCCCATCTGGATCGCCAGGACCGAGACCAAGGAGGACCAGGAGTCATGAGCACCCCCGAGCAGATCGACGGCACGGCCGTCGTCACCACGTACTTCGAGGACCGGATCGCCGCGGCGCAAAAGGAGGTCGAGGCGGCCCGGGCGGCACTCGCCGCCGCCGAGGCCACGGTCGCGCAGCGGCAGGCCGAGCGGGAGGCGTTCGTCCGGGACGGCTCGCTGCCCCCGGCCGCGTACAACAGCGCCACCGGACAGCCGGAGTGGGAGTTGTGCCAGTGGGCGCAGACCCGCAGCGCCCGGGTGGCCTTCGACCTGACGCCCGCCGGTACTGCCGCCTTCAGGCGGCTGGGAGCCGAGGAGAAGGCGCTCCACCAGTGGCTGCGTGAGACCGGCCGTACCGTCCCCAACCCGTTCGGAGAGAAGGCATGACCGGCCAGCACACCACCGCGGACACGGTCCGCCGCCCCGGCGACGTTCCGGCCGGCACGCCGCTCACCTCCCTCGCGCGGCAGCGTGCCGAGGCCGGTGCGCGCCTGCACACCGAGCACGACCGCGACCAGGGCGCCGCCGTCAGCGCCGCCCTGACGCAGCTCGCCGTGGGCGAGGCGATCCGGCGCACCGTCCGCAGCGAGCGCGGCAGCCTGGTCGCACAGGCGCTGCGGCTCGGAGCGACGTGGGACCAGGTCGCGGCCGCGCTCGACACCACCGAGCTGGCGGCGGCCGACGACCTGCGGGTGTGGGCCGAGGGGCAGCGCACCCTCTACCACCAGCACCTCGCCCAGGGCGCGGACGTGCTGGTCGGGCTGGACGAGGACGCGTACGCCGAGGTGATGCGGCAGGTGGCGTTCGCCCTGGGCCGGGCCGCCGCCGAGGCCCGCGACGCCCGTGCGGAGCAGGCGCCCCGGCTGCGGGCGGCGGTCGCCGCGGCGCCGATGCTCGACACCGTCGGGGAGCTGCGCGCCCTGCTGGAGCAGCTCCCCGGTGAGATGCCGCTGTCCCTGGACGACCACCACCGGGCCCTGCCCGGCGCGCCGGACCAGGTGCACACCATCCACCCCCGGCTGGTGGCCACCGTCTCCGGGCCCGCCACCGAGGCGGAGACCACCCGGCCCGGGCTGATGCTCACCCAGGTGTACGTGCCCTTCCCCGCCGAGGAGGAGGAGCAGGCCGCCGTCGCCACCCGCGACGACCTGCCCGCGTACGGCGAACTCCCCCGCGCCGCCCACCACCTGGAACGCGGAGAGCTGCGTCCCGGGCTGAAGGACGTCGCCGAGGTGCTGGCGGAGGTCGCCCACCTGGTGGGCGAGGTTGCCGCGGACTTCGCCGAGCACGACGAGGACGGCGCCCAGCTCCGGGTCGAGGCGAAGCGGATCACCCACGCCGCGGCGCGGGTCCGCAGGCTCGCCGACGAGGTGGAGGAGGTCGCCGAGTGACAACCGCGACGGACCGCTACTTCCGCGGCATCACGGTGGCATTGCCCGAGGCTCCCTACTACCGAACGCTCACCGATGTGGTGCTGACCGGCCCCGATGACACCCGAGCCGACCTGTTTCACGGCGCCCAGGGCCGCGCAGAGACAGAGTTCGGTCTGCGGTTCGACCGCTACTCCACGCCGTGGTTCGATCTCTCGCCCAACGTTCTCGTCCTCGCGGACGAGCCGCCTCTTCCGGTCTTCTGGACCTTGGCCGTGGCATGGCGCGACCACTCCGGCGAGCGCCAGTACAGCAGTTGGGGTGACACGTTGGCGCTCCCGCACGACACCCGCTTGGGCCTGCTCGACCTGGTTCGGCAGATGGCCGTGAAGGAACACGGGGTTCCCGAGGATCACGGGGTGCTCTCCTTCAGCTACGGCCCCGCTCGACTGGGTGAGGCCCGATGACGACCGCCCAGGAGCACGGAACCGAGCTGGAGCCGGTGGAGGCGGTCGACGGCGAGCTGGTCGAGGACGGCGACGCCCCCGGCGCCGGCGCGGTCGCCGTGCACGACCCGGTGAACGCCGTGCTCGCCGCGCTGGACACGGAAGCCAAGGCCCACCTGGACGACATCCGGCCGAAGAAGACCAAGGACGGCTACGCGCGGGACTGGGAGATCTGGGGGGAGTTCCACGACTGGCTCGCCGAGCGGACCGGCACCCGCCTGCCGCTCAGCAAGGTCACGGTGGGCACCTTCGTGGCCTTCGTGACCTACCTGGACCAGGTGGTCGAGGCCCCGCCGAACACCATCGAGCGCAGGATCACCGGCGTCACCGCGGAGGCCCGCAGGCACGGCTACACGGTGCCCAAGGAGGCCACCGAGGCGGCCCGCCGCGCGCTCAAGCCGCTCCGGCTGAACAAGAAGCGCCAGCAGCGCGGCCGCGGCCAAGCGGCCTCGCTGAGCCCGGCTGACCTGCGCGCGATGGCGGAGGCCCCGCGCGAGCGCACGCCGCAGCCGACGGCCCGGCGCCGCACGGTCCACCGGGTGCCGGAGCTGGCCCGGCTGCGGGACCAGGCGCTCAACGCCCTCAAGGTCGCCGTCGCCGGGCGCAACGAGGAGATGTCCGTCCTGGACGACCCGGACATCAAAGTCGTGGACGAAGGGCTGATCGTCAGCGTGCCCTCGGTCAAGGGCCGCCCGGAGCGGCAGGCGCCCGTCACGTACGGCGAAAACCGCAGCACCTGCCCGGTGCGCTGCTGGCAGGCGTACCGGACCGCCAAGCTCGCCGCCGGCGCGGACCCCGACGGCCCGGCCTTCCTGCCCGTCGACCAGTGGGGCCACCAGGGCACCCAGCGCCTTTCCCCGGACGGCGTCGGCCGCGCCCTCGCCCGCTCCGCGCAGTACGCGAACCTGACCGGGCGCCGGATCACCGGCCACTCCGCACGGCGCACCCTGGTCACCCTCGGCATCAAGAACCGCAAGCGGGTCGACAAGCTCCGCCGCCAGGGCGGCTGGTCCGCCAACAGCCCGGTCTTCTGGGAGTACGTGGACGAGGGAGAGGCGTTCGAGGACGCCGCAACCAAGGGGATCGGCCTGTGACGAGGGAACGGGGCGGCACGCTGTACGAGGGGACGCCGCCGGTGACCGCCGTGCCGACCGGCCTGCCGATGACCGACGGCACCGTGCTCGCCGCGCTGGTCCTGGCCGTGGAGCCGGACGTGGACGAGGCGGAGGTCAAGGAGTTCGTCACCCGCTACCGCATGGCCCCCCGGGGGCAGGTCGCCCGGGCCGCGGACTCGCAGGCCCGCTGGACGCTGGAGCGCGACGGGCGGGTGACGATCCAGCTCCTGTGCGAGGACAGCGCCGCGCGCATCGTGATCCCCGCGGACCCGCGCATCCACCTGTGGACGTCCATGGCCCGGCAGGGCGGCGGCAGCATCTCCCTGATCGTCTCGCCCGGCCTGCCCGACACCGATCTGATGACCATCGGCCGTCACCTCGGGCCGTACGGCGGCCCGTACTGGCACCTCAGCGTCGGCTGCATACCGCTCTGACGCCCGATCACGCCCGCCCGGACGGCACAGCCGCGGTGCCGTCCGGCGCGCACCCAGCGCAACCCCTCGCTTCCTGCCCGCGCCGGTCGGTGCCGCGGGAGCGGGGGTCTGGGGGCCGGCGAAGGCCCCCAGCGGCCACTGGCTTCGCCCCGTACACACCCGCTCTTCCGTGAGGAGATCCCCATGCTTCCCGGTGTCTTCGTCGCCACCCAGGCGACCGCGAACGCATGGCGGCATCTGACCGCCGTCGCCCGCGCCCTCCAGCGCAGCCCCGCTCTGGAGGCGGACCGCTACGCCCGCGCCCTCCAGCAGACCGCGACCGGCGGCGACGCTGTCAAGGGCGGCCGGGGCTCCGAGGTGGCCCTGTTCGGCGCCTCCCAGCTCATCCAGTTCGAGGAGCAGCACGGCCGCTACATCGAGGAGGCCGCACCCGCTCTCGCCGAGATGGTCGGCGACGACCAGGGCGTGTGGGCGGCGCTGGAGGACCTGACGCGCCGCGACTGGACGGCCTTCGAGCGCAGGGTCGCGACCTTCGAGCGCACCGGCCTGTCCCTGGCGACCCTGCTCGGCGCGCTCAGCGGCGCCGCCGCGGTGCTCGACCCCGACGGCACGCTGCCCACCTTCACCCTGGACGGCACCGAGGCGCCCCCGTGGTCGGCCCGGCCGCGCAAGACCGCCGAGTGGCGGCGCCAGCTCGTGGCCCGGCTGGAGGCGCCCGAGACACCGGAGGGCACGGCCCGGGAACTGGCCGAGGAGCAGCTGGCCGCCCTCTTCCCGCCCGAGGCGTTCCCGGACCTGGACCACACGGCCCGGGCCCGGCTGCTGTGCGAGCAGGAGCGCGACCGGCTGCAACGCGCGCGCCTGTACTACGCGGACGCCGACACCACGGCGGTCGCCACCCGCAAGGCCGCCCGCCCCCGGAAGTCCCCGCTGGATTCCCAGCGCGTCCCGTCCGCCGCCGGGTTCCTCGTCCTTGACCAGCCCGTCGACTACGCCCCGGGGATGGCGCCGCTGGTCGCCGCGTCCTGGAGCATCTGGCACACGCCCGGCCGGCGCGAGGACGCCCCGACGACGTGGGCCCTGACCCTGTACGCGCACACGGCCGCCACGCCGCCGCTCGCACCGGTCGGCTTCGAGCGGCTGAGCGCCGGGGACGTGCTCGCCGAGAAGTACGCGGCCGCGGCCACCGGCGACTTCGCCGTCCGCGCGGTCGTCGCCTGCTGGGACCTGATCACCCAGGAGCGGGTGGGCAGGGGCGTGGTCGACGTCGCCGAGGAGCAGCGCAAGCCGGTCAAGGTCCGCGCGGACCGGCGCCGGGGAATCACCGACGACGGCACGGTGCGGCTGGTGACCATCCGCGGCCGGCAGGAGTCGGTACCGCGCCCGCGCCGGGAGACGGACCAGGCGGGCCCGGCCCGCCGCTACGACCGGGGCCGGTGGTGGGTCCACGAGCACACCCGCGACCACTGCATGAACCCCGCCGCGCACAGCAGCGGCGGGTGCACCCATCAGGACATCACCGTCCTGGACTACCCGAAGGGCCCGAAGGACAGGCCGTTCCTGGACACGGTGTACGTGGTCAAGCCCGACTGACCACCCCGCTCCCGGGACCGCGGCTGTGCGCCGCACAGCGGCCGGTCAGCGGCGGTCCCCAGGGGGCAGGACCAGCGGCGGCCGGATGCCGCGCCGCAGGACACGGCGGATGGTGGGGTCCGAGACCCCATGGGCGGCGGCGATAGCGAGGATGCGTTCGCCCTCGTTGCGCCGCTCCCTGATCTGCCGGACGGGAAGCGCGAGGGGCCGCGCGCCGATCGGGACCTGGACGCCTGCCTCCCGCAGCCGCCTGGAAATCGTGTGAGGGCTGACCCCCAGCTCGGCGGCGATGTTCTGCTGCTGGTCGCGGCCGCGCAGATAGCGGTCGGCGATCTGCGCGGGCGACAGGGGCAGATCCTTGCGGGGACCGCCGTGGCGCTCGATGCCGTACCGGGCGAGCAGCCGGTACAGGGTGCGCTCGTTGACGCCGTGGTCGTCGGCGATACGGGCCATGGGGACACGGCGCCAGTACTGCCGCGCCATGGAGCCGATCGGCAGGAACCCGACCTGCACGAGGGCCTCCTCCAGGGCCCCCAGAGAAAGCCCGTGGTCGTCTGCCAGGTCCGGCAGCTCGGCTCCGCAGAGATAGTCCGCAGCGATCTGGCGCAGCAGATGCGTGAACGTGGCGATGAACGGGCCGTCGCACTCATCCAAGGTGGCCATACCCGGTTCAACGCCGGGGCCGGGGGCGGGTTGCAGTGCGATGCTGGCCCGCTTCCTCGGGCGCGGAAGCGATGCTCAACGGATCAGGCCCTGTTCTCGTGCTGCTGACGGCCAGGTGTCGTTGGTGGGTATCCGTCCTGGTCAAAGACCGGAACGTTCTAGTCGGGCAGCGGACGCAGGTTCTCGCCGGCCATCCGTGCGACCTCGTCGGTCAGCTCCTCGGCGTACGCGCGCAGCGCGTTGGCCAGTACGGTGAAGCGCTCCCACTCCTTCGTGGTCAGATCTGCCGGAGCGAGTCGTGTACGGGCGTAGCTCACGGTGCTGCGCACGGCGATGAGCTGCGTCACGGCAGCCTCAAGACCATGCAGTCCTTCGGCCGCGGCTGGTACCCATGTCCGGCGGCCGCTCCGGCCGCGGGTCGGGTGGGTATCGGAATCGGCTGTGTGGGAGACACGGCACATGTAGGTGACTGCGTCCACCGTGCAGAAATCGAAGTCGTCGTGCTCGGCCTGGCCCTTGAAGCTAATGCCCTCGGCCCACTCGCGCACCGGATTCATGCGCAGCAGCGTAGTGACGCCGTGCTTCCACGGTGAGGAGATCCGGCAGGACGACTGACCAGCGCGCAGGAGGGTCCCCTACGCAGGCTCCACCCAGACACTGAAGTCCAGGCCGCCGATCTCCACTGTGGCCCCGACGTTGCCGGGATAGTGCCGGATCGGTCGGGCGTGGCTGACCACCGCATGGGACTCCAACAGTTCCAGGATCAAGTCTCGGACCCCCTCGCGCTCATGCCCTGCATAACTGCCGGACGTCGAATGGGCGATGGCTCTGCGCCCCGTTCCTGCGTTGGACCCGGCATGACCCACCGCCTTTACGAGCACGACCTCGGCACCCTCTACCTGGCCGCCGCTCCGGCCCATCTGAACGACGACGATGCCGCCCTGGCGCTGATCGCGAACTTCCCGGACATCAGTGCCGCCCGGATCAAGCACGGGCTCGCGTGCCGCCATCTCGTCACGACGGGCGACGAGAGCCGGATCGACGCCTACTTCGATGCCGTGGACATCGGCCCCGACCACGAGTTCGACGCGGGGATGGTCGCCGTCGTACGCCGTCAGGTCGAGCGGATGCGGATGCTGGAGTGGGAGATCACCGGGGCGCACCCGAACGACACCGACCCCGACGCCGAGTAGCTCTCACAAACGGTCCGAGTAAAGACGCCCTCGTCGATCCGTGAGACGTGCCCCGGACCGTGGGCGGGGCCGGGGCCCGGGGCACGTCTCGTACGGTTCAGCGATTCGCCCGGGCACCGGCCGGACGGGGGGTGCCGAGGGGCAGGCCGGATTGTGTGGGCTGCTGTTCGTCGGCCAGGTGCCGGGCGTGGTCGTACGTGCCCGCGCCGGCAGCGTGCATCCAGTGCAGTACCCGCTCGATCGCGTCGCCTTGTCGGTACTCCGGCATCCGGGTCTTGGACCGCAGACGCTGCAAGTGCCGCTCGCTGCCCAGCTGGTCGCGGACGTGGGCCAGGGGCTTGCCGTCCAGCGCCCGGCCCGTGCGCGTGAGGGCGGCCGGCACCTGGCCGGGCAGCGTACGGGGCAGCGCGGCCGCGGCGCCGTTCATCGCCGTGCGCGCCTGGGACAGCGCGTAGGCGAGCTTCGCCACGTAGCCCTCCTGGATGCCCAGCTGCGCCCGCACGGTGTCGGCCGCCTGGTCGAAGGCGGTCTCGTCGACGCCGACCAGGAGCCCGTCGTCGATGCGCCGCCGCACCTCGTCCAGGGTGTGCGTGCAGGCGCTGGTGAAGGTGTCGGCGAGGTCTTCCAGGCCGTCCAGGGAGGCGGCGAGGTCGGCGGGCGTGTCCCCGGGGGACTCCCAGTGCTGGCACACGGCGCGGTAGAGGGTCCGCTCGGCCTGCCACACGGCGGCCGCCGGCGTGGTGTCGACGGCCGGGAACGCGGGCTGGAGGTCGCGCCCGGAGGCGCGGGCGCTGAACCGCTTCTCCGGCACCGGGCCCTGCAGATTCGCCGTGACCGGGCGCTCCAGCGGGGCCTGCGCCGGGTCCTGGCGCTCCTCCCCCAGCTGGGGCATCGTCCCACCCGCCACCCGGCACCACTCACCGGGCGGGTACAGGGCCGTCTCCGCGCGGCGCTCCGGGGACGTGTCGCCCGCCCCGCCGAAGCCGTTCGGCACCGCTTCGACGGCGCCGGAGGCGTGCGCGGTGCGCCCGGCCCACTCGCGCAGCTCGTACAGCAGTGAGGACGCCTGGTCGGCGGCTTTGTGGACCGGGTTGCGCGGTGCCTCTCCCAGCTTGGTCCATTCCGGGATCACCTTGCCGTACTCCTTGGCGAGGGTCTCGAAGGCGATCAGATGCAGCCATGCGGCGTGCAGCTGGCGGGCCATCATCACCGCGACGGTGGCGGGCACCTCGGCCGGCGGATGCTGGGAGGCTTTGGGCATCTCCAGTGCCCGGGCGGCGTCGGCGTACGCACGGCTGGGATTCTGGTCCTTAACGGCCCGGGCCTTCTGCTTGCGAACACGGTCACGTGTCATCAGAAATCCTGTCCCGGCAGGGCCCACGCACCCCGCCAGCAGGAGGAAGGCGGCCGTCGGCCGCGGAAAGGGCATACCGGTGCTGGGGGGTTTCGCACGATTCCGCGAACCTTGGCCCCGGCGGTCGCGTGGCGTGGCACGGCGGCGGAACGGGCACGGGCAGGTGCGCAGCCCCCGGGCGGGCCGGGAACTCTGCCGCTGTGAGGCAGCGTAACGGCAGCCGCCGACAACGGGCCGGCAAACGCCCGGACACCGCGGAGACGGCCCACGGACGGACTGGCGCCGTCGGCCAGGCCCCGGCCCGGAGAAACGGGAAGATCGGTCAGGTAGCTGGCTTGGCGCGCCCCTGCGACACATCGCTGATCTACACGGCAGTCCTGGGCAGTCCGGGAACCTCGCCGGGCGGCGCGTAGCGGCCCCGTTCCGGTCGCCGCCGAAGGGCAACACAGGAGGGCCGCTCTTGGAATACTGGCGGGCATGTCCGGCATCATCGACCACCCGAGTCCTGCCCCGACCGCGCAGGACGGTGCTCTCGCCGAGCGTCTCGTCGCCCTTGCCGAAGAGGCCCTGTCCGGGCCGACCGAGCAGGTCGCCGACCAGCTCCGCGCCCACACCGCGCACATTGCTCTGCTGGACCGGCAGGCCCCCGTCGTCTCGGCGGTGCTGAGCATGTGCCGGGCGGCGGCCGAGCGGTGGCAGGCGAACGGCTTCGGGCGTTTCAGCGTCGCGCGGCACATGCCGTCGGTGGATCCGGCCCTGTCCAGCCTGCTCCAGGCCGCGGTCGACGGCGAGGCCGACGCACAGATCCGCGAACGGGTGCGGCGGGCATGCGCCGCCTCCGCCGCGGACGCGCACAAGCTGATCGCGATCAGTGCCGGTGTGCACGCGCTGCTCGAAGCGGGGCCCGGCCGCTTCCCCGCCGAGGCCGCCGCCGCGCCGATCGACCCGCGGCGCCTGCCCGACCTGCGCGCCCGGCTGATCAGCGCGCAGCAGGGCAAGCCCGCCGTCAACCTGCTCGCTCTCGCGCTGTTCGAGAACACCGGCACCCTCGTGCCGTACCTGGATGCGGCCGACGACGCCGCCCGGGTGCTGCTCGCCCAGGAGAACGACCGGCTCGCCAGGGCCCGGCTGTACCACGTGGACGAGGAGATGACCGAGGCCGCCATCCGCAAGGCGGAGCGCGGCCGCAAGGGACCGCTGGCCCCGCACCGGGTGCCCGCCCGCCGCGGGTTCATCGCCTTCGGCAAGCCCCTCGTGCGGACCGTGCCGGAGGGCGGGGAACGGCCGGCGGACATCGTCGCGGTGTCCTGGGGGCCGTGGGCCGCCGACTTCGCGCACGCCCCCGCACATCTGCGGCCGACCCCGGTCCCGGGGCCGCGGCAGCCGTTCTGGCGCTGGTTCGGTCCCGACGGCATACGGTACATCGAGGCCTTCGACGGCCGGGCGAGGCCGACGTGGTGGCTGACCTTCTGGAATCGCCCCACCCACACCGTCCCCGGCGCGCCGCCGCTGATGGCCGACAACGAGACCACCATCGGCGCCACCGAGACCCCGGGCCCGATGCAGCTCGGCACCACCGAAGAGGTCGCCCACGTCGTCTATGCGTGCTGGGACTTCATCACCCAGGAGCAGGTCACCAAACGTCCGATCACCCAGCAGCACATCCAGCGGCGCAAGCCCACCGACCTCCGGCGTGACCGGCGCAAAGGCGTGGTGGACGACTCCGCCGTCCACCTCGTCACGCTGCGGGGCCGCCGCCCCCAGCCCGCCGCGCCGGCCCCGGCCGCCCCCGCGCCGAGCGGGCGGAAGCTGGACTACCGGCAGGTGATCGCGGAGTACGACCGCTCGCACTGCATGAACCCGCGCCTGCACCGGGACGACCCCGACAAGGAGCGCCACCACCACGAGGAGATCACCGTGATCGAGCACGTGCGCGGCCCGGACGGTGCACCGCTGCGCCCGACGAAGGAGTCCCGCACCGTCCACCAGCTCACGGCGCAAACGGCGGCGGCCGCCGACGGGAAGTAGGTCGGCGGCCGCGGAAGACCGGGCGGTTGGAGTCGGTCAGGTCTTGGTGGGCAGCGTGGCGAGCGGGGACTTGCAGCCCTTCGGCGTCGCGCGGACGGCATCGAGGTCGATCCGGGACGAGCGCCGCACCCGGTCGAGGTCGGCCTGCCGGTACAGCCGGACGACGACGCCCTTGTACCAGGCGGACACGGTGGTCTGCGAGTGCGTCAGCAGACCCGCGCGCACAAGGTGGTCGAAGTCCGCGGCGCGCAGCCCGAGGGCGGCCGCCGCCTCGTCCCGGGTGTAGGTGCGGCCGGCGGCGGAGGCCCGGGCCACCTTGCCGCGGTCGGTGAAGCGCTCCAGAGTCAGCCCGCAGTACAGCGGATGCCCCTTATGCTCCCCCTTCCGGGGAAGGTGGCCCCGCCGGGCGAGTTCGGCGGCGGTGCCCGGGTGGACCGTCAGGCCGGTGAACCGCTCGGCGAGGTACCGCTCCGCGCGTCCCGCCCCGACATCGGGCACGGTGCCGACCGCCGCGCGCACCGCATCGAGGCGGGCGACGACGTCGTTGACGACGGCCGCCGACCACCGGCCGTCCAGGTCGGCGGCGGGGATCAGCTCCAGGCGCAGGGCCCGCTCGAACTGCCACTGCGGGAAGCCGATCCGGCCGCCGAACTGCCGCGGCCCGTACGACGTGAGGTTTTTGGTGGTCATCGGTGACGTTCCTCCAAGTTAGAAGGGTGGTTCGTTCGAGTAGCGGCCGCCCCACGGGTCCGTGGGGTCAGCGGGCCGTTCGGCGCCGCGTTTGCGCTCAGGCCAGATCCGCAGGGCAACGTCCTCGTCCTCGGGGCACGGGCCGCCGTAGTAGGCCATGCCCGGCTGGCCCTCGGGGCGGCGGCCGCCGTCGCGGAGGATCGAGCGGGCCGACTCGACCAGGTGCACATCGGCGTCCGTCTGGCCCGCGCCCACCAGGCGCCGGGCGGCGGTCAGGAACGCCTCGCTCATCCAGCGCAGGATGTGCCGGTCCAGGCCCGCGAGCGCGGACACATCCACCTGACGGGGCGCCAGCACCTTCTCCGGGTCGGCGTGCGGGTCGTCCCAGCCCGGGGAGCCGCCGACGGGCACCGTCGGCACATCGGTGTCCGGCCCGAAGGACAAGGACGCCAGATGCCGGCACAGGGCGGAGGCGGCCAGCACGTCGAGGACCGGCGGGCGGTCGAAGAGGCGGTCGGTGCGCTGCGCGAAGGTCCCGCTGCCGGGGACGGAGTACGCCAGCCCGGCCGCCGCCAGCTTGCCCAGGGCCGACGAGGCGGTGGCCATGGCCACCCCGTAGGAATCCTTGAGCTTGCTCTGCGAGGGGAGCTTCTCCCCGGGCCGGATCAGGCCCCGGTGGATGGCCAGGGCAAGGTCGCCTGCGATGCGCTCGGCGGGTGTCACGGATGAGGGCATGCCCCCATGCTACCTAACCTATCTAGATAGGTTAGGTAGGTTCGCAGAAAGTGGCCCGGTTCGGCCTTCCTGGTAGTGGCGGCCGAAATGCCAACGGAGTTGTGCCTGACCTGCGGCTACGAATGAGCGCTTCTTGATGCGCCGGTGTTCTCGCCGAGGAATGACCGGAACCCCCAAACGCAGCCGCTACGCTGCCCGTCGTGGAGTTCCCCCCCGACGACCGGCCCGCGCACATCCCGGCCGACCGCTACCGGCTCCAGTGGCAGCGGATCGTGCAGGCATGCCAGAAGACGTCCGGGTTCACCGCCCACACGGACGCGGATGTACAGGGCCTCATCACGCTGACGAACCGGATCGTCGAAGACGGGGACGGCGTCCCCGTCGCCATCGAGGGAAGCCGGCACCTGCACGCGCTGCTGCGCGGCCGCCCCGACGCGCAGGCGTGGGTACGCAAGGAATTCACCGACGCCTTCCGCACCGTCCCCGTCGTGGTCCAGCAGGTCATCGAGTCCGCCGTCAACGGCACCATCATCGACGACGGGCTCGGGTTGAACACCGTCCGTCTGCGCTGCGAGGTCCTGGAGTACGAACGGCCCCAGGCCCTGGCCGGCGTCCTGACGCTCCTGGGCAAGCTCGTCATCCTCACCACGCTCAGCGGCAAGGCCGCGCACTCCCCCCAGCAGTGGGCCCCCGACCCCAGGCGGCTGCCCGACTGGCGGCACAAGCTGATCAAGCAGTACAGGACACCGACGGCCGCCGAGTGGATGGCGCAGATGCTCGCCAGCGGCGTCTTCCGCGACGCACCGATTCCCGTCGCCGATCACCCCGAAGACGTGGCCCAGCTTCTACTCGCCCAGGAGGCGCGGCACCTGGCCGAGGCGCGCCTGTACTACGCCGACTCCGTCCAGAGCGGCATCGCGGCCCGCAAGGCGCACCGGCCCCGTACGACGCCGCTCGCCGCGCACCGGGTCCCGGCACCGTGCGGCTTCCTCGTCTTCGAGCAAGGCATCCCGCACCCCGAGAGCGGCATCCTGATCTCTGCCGCCTCCTGGAGCCGCTGGACGCCCACGAACGGACCGGCCGCGGGGTGGGAGATCGAAACGCCGGACGGCCCCGTCGATTTCGCCGAGGGCACCGAAGGTGCCTGGTGGGTCACTCTCTACACCGCTCCCACCACGACCACCAGCGCCACCCTGCCCCTCGTGTGGTTCTACCACCGGGTCATCCCGGACAACACCCGCTTCCCGCAAGCCCCCGACCCGAAGGCGTCTCTCGACACCGCCGTACGCACGGTCATCGCCTCGTGGGACCTCATCACGCAGGGCCAGGTCGCCAAGCCCGTCGTCGACATCACCGAACTACGCCGGCGCCCCAAGGACCTGCGGGCCGACCGGCGGCGCGGCATCAGCGACGACGGCCGCGTACGTCTGGTCACCATCAAACCGCGCAAGAGCGTGCCGCAGGCCCGACCCGGCTCGGACGGGGAGCACGATGACCAGGGCACCAAGCGCGTGTACCGGCACCGCTGGCACGTCTCCGAACACGACCGCGACCACTGCATGAACCCCCGCCTGCACGCACAGGGCGGATGCCGACACGAGAACATCACCATCGTCGACTATGTGAAAGGCCCGGAAGGCGCCCCCTGGAGCGACACGGTCAACCTCCTGAAAGGCACCTCATAAGCCCAGGCCAGGGGCTCTATCGGCCGGGGTGGTCAGGCAGCCTCTTCGCGGCTCATGTCTGGACAGTGTCCTCCCTTTGCCGCTCCGAGGCGAGGGAGCAGGGCGCCGCCCGGTAGCGACTCACCCCAAATTCTCACCTCTTAAGAGGTGAGTTGAGCCCAGTTGTGCGCGGTGCCGCCGAGATCAATGTCGGCGAAGAGGGGAGTCACTGGACCTGTTGAAGCCCTCTTCAGTGTTCTTCTTCCATGCTGGCCGTTGCCTGGACCTGCCACCGTCCCGCACTGCTCAAGCAACCTCGGCCATCTGGTCTTTTGGTGACCAGCGGGCCCGCGGGTTATCTGGCCAGACTTACCACCCAGGGTTCGCGCCACCGCCGCCGGAGAGGTGATCTGATCACCATAGAGTGACCTTTCCAGAACGGGCCGACTCCCCAGCCGGGGGCGGCCGTTGGGCTGGGCATGCGAAGGATCACCACTGCTATCGCCGTCGCTCTGGCTCTGCTCGGGCTGGCGGCTCCGGACGCCGCGGCGTCCGCCACCATTCACGACGGCCCGGTTGTCTTCCGTGTGGTCGGCGACGGCCTGCACGTCAAACGGGCATCATCCGCATGGAACGGCTCCCATCACGCCTCCGCGCGGTTGATGCTGGTGCGGCGCGGCCGCGACCACGACAGCGTGACCGGCTGGCAGCGCGGCCGGGTGCACCGGGCCGGCGGCAGTACCTGGACCGACGTGGCCTGGAACCTCAAAAACCGCCGCTTCCCGGACGGTTCGCGGCTGTGCGTCCAATGGGAGGCACGGTCGTACGTCTGCGCTACGATCCACGACTGATGGCACCACTGCTTCCATTCGGCTCGGTCACATGGGCCGAGCTGCGGCGCGCTGTGGCCCGGTGGCGACGCGCGATCACCGGCACTGGAGCCGGCGGGCGAAGCGCCCGCCGATGACCCCGGGCGATCGTGGGCGCTGAAGGCGGCCCCACGATCGCCGCGGCGGCTGCTTTTTTCTGCCGGGAATCAGGCGCCCGGTTAGCGCTGGTTGGGTTTGCGGGTGGCCTGCTGCTCAGGGCCGCCTCCCCGGAGGTGTCCGGCCTGCTCGCTGCCGGTGGGCCTCTTCGGTGCCCGCTTCGCCGTGGTGGTCGACCGGCCGCGCGCGGCCGCTGTGGAGACCCGCTTACCGGTGCCCGGCATCGGCCGGTTCAAGGCCTCCCCCAGCTTGCGCATCGCCGGGATGTCCACCGTGGTGGCCGCGGCGTCCCGCGACGCCGACGGCGGCCCGCTGCGGCCCCCGCCGGGGGAACTGTAGGCAGCCGCAGCATCTGCGACGTTGTGCAGCGCCTCGGCGGCCGGTGTGTCAGGCTCGGCTCCGCCGCCCCGCCGCCGCAGGCGGTCCGCTCCCTCCTGCGCCCACTGGGCGATTCGTTCGCAGGCGCGGATCGAGACCCTGCGAAGGAACTCGCCGACTCGGGTGTCCCCCATCAGCCGGTCGAAGTGCTCCCCGGCCCGCTCTTTCATGACACGGACCAGGTGGCCGACTGCGCCGCGCACTGTCTGGATCTTCTGCCACTCCGGCAGATCCTGGAGTGCGGGGGTGTGCGTATCGGCCTGCGCCAGGGCACCGTTGACGGCGGCGGCCCGCTGCGGGACGGGTGCCGTCGCCTTTGCTTCCGTCGGCTTCTTTGTGGCTGTGTCCGTCTGGTCCGGGGTGGCGGACAGTGCCGTCGGCATGGGCGGTGTGATGGCCTCGGCAAAGGCGCGCTGGAGCGCGGCGAGGTCGGCGTCGAGATCAGCGACCAGGTCCTGTGCCGTGCCGTTCTCCGGCGGCACATGCTCGGTCCAGGCGTCGATGACCGCCTGGAACTCGGCGCGGACCTCCAGCGGCCCCGGGGGCTGCGTCGCGGTGTCCTCGGGCGAGGCCTGCGTTCCGGTCCACAGCGGCAGCTCGCCGGACGGCCTCGCCGCCTCCGGCTGGCTGGCCTGCAAGGCGTCGTCCAAGGCTCGGCGGATGCCGTCGACGACGGCGTCGGGGTCCGGACCGTCGCTCTCGGAAGCCGCGGCACCGTCTGGGCGGACGGCGGGCGGGGTGTCGGTGTCGGCCGCCGTCTCCGCTCCCTCCCGGGCAGCGCGGTCCAGTCCGGGCGTCTGCTGCGGTCCCATAGAGACCTCCGCCAGGTCTGGGCTGGAATCATCCGCTGGCGCTGCCGTGGCGCGCAGCTGCTCGTACGCTCTCGGCGTGGCGAGGGCCAGCACCTCGCTTCGCCGGGTTCCGTCCTGTCCCGTGTAGGTCCACCACCGGTGATCTGATCCGCCGTCGATCAGCGCGTCGGCGGCCCGGGCGAACTCCTGCCTGAAAGCCTCCAGACTGGCGGTGTGCGCGGCTTGACGCAGGCTGTCCTGCTCGGCGGCCCTGTGCACCAGCCAGGCCGCGACGTCATCCACCGTAGGCGCCATAGCCTCGCGCAGGGTGTCGCGCACCAAGCCGACGAGGGTCCGGCGTGCACCGTCGTGGTTAATGACGGGGCCCAGCGGTCCCCTCCGCAGGTTCAGGACGAGCGCCAACTCGACTTCGCCATTGGACACCAGCAGATCCGCCCGGTGGGGCGCCCGGTTCAGCATGGGCAGTTCGGCTGTCGCCGGCAGCACCAGCCCCGGCAGGTCCGCAGCCGCCAGATCGGGGAACACCAGCGTCTGTGCGCGCTCAGCGGTGTCGACGCGGGCGATCACCTGGCCCTCGGCACCCGCACGCAGACTGATCCGGATCACCGGTCCGCGTACCGGTTCCGGCGTCGGCTGGGTCGGCGGTTCCTCCTGGACAACACGGTCGTCACGCAGGGATTCTGCGGGCCGCTCGACCGTCGCCGCGTCGGCGCTTTCACCGATGGCAGCCTGTTGGGCTTGCAGTGCCGCCAAGGTGGCGTGGAGACGCCCGCGCAGCCTGGTCGTGTCATACAGCAGGTGCGCCAGAGGGAAGGCGAGGTGCTGGCGCTCATCGAGGGCGGGGTCCGCCGGCAGGGCGCTGCCCCAGGCGTTGACCGCCTGCTGGACGGCGGTGAGGTGGGCAGCCATCTGCCGGGATCCGTGGGCATCGGCGGTGGCCCTGGCCATGGCATCGAGGCGGGCCGACAGCTGCTGGAGGTGCGGGTGCTGGGCGTTGTTCACCGATGCCCGCTCGGCCGCCGCCATGATCGCGCCGTGGTGCCGAAGCGCGGCGTCCCGCAGTTCCGTGCGCAGTACGTCCGCCGGGGCCAGCAGCCCGTTGTCGGTGGCTGCGGTGGGCTGGTCCCGGTAGGGCGTGCCGGTGAATGCCGAGAACAGGGTGGCGGCATGGTCCGCCGCGTCCTGCGGCCCGTCGGCCGGGGGCGTGACATCGGCCAGCAGGTTGTCGACCGTCAGGCGTGCGCTCCACTGCCCAGTCACGGACCGGTGCAGGGCGGCGATGGTCGTGTCGCCGCGGCGCAGTTCGCCCGTCTCAGCGCCTTGACCGTCCTGCCCGAACAGGCACAGCTGGTAGGCAGGGTCGGCGGCGAGCGGGGTGATATCGGTGAAGGGCTGAGGCGCGGGCGGGTCTTCGACCGGTACGGAGCCGTCAGTGTCGGCGTGCGGCGGTGTGGCCATCTGCCCCTCCGTATCGGTGGCCGGGGTGCGGTCCTCGGTAGTCGGCGCCGACGCGGGGTACACGGCGCCGTTAGACGGCTCGGGCGGTGGCGCCTGCTCGCCCGGCGAAGCGGAGACGGCGGCTGCTGGCGCCGTGGTTGCTGCGGGGGCGGCGTCCTGCGCAGCCTCGCCGCTGGAAGGGGGTTCCTGCCTGTCTGCCACTGTCTGCTCCTGCTGGTCCGTGTCCGGCACCGGAGTGCTGCGCCCCGCCGCGGCGGATGGGGCATCGGACGCCATCTGGTCATTGGCCGGCGCGGGTGTCTCGGCGGCCAGCTCGGCTCCGGCGTCAGGTGACGCCTGTGCAGACGTGGTCAGGGTCGGCGCGACGGGCTGCTCTGCCCTGCTGCTGGCGTCCTCCCGGGCCCAGCGCAGGACGTTGTCCCACTGCTCAAATCGCACCTGCGGGCCTTCTGGGAGAACCTGGATGGCCAGGCGGTGGCCGTCGTCGCCGGGCTGGCCCTGCTGGTAGACCATCTCTACGACATACGTGGCCGCGCCGATGGCCAGGTCCCACCGCGGACCGTGGTCGTACGGGCCGCTGCTGCGCGGCCCGGCTTCCTGGGGCGCCAGGGTCTCGCCGTCGTGCAGCACCAGCTGCTTGACAGCCTCGCGGAAGCCGAAATAGGCCATGGTGTCGCCGCTGGTGGGGTGGGACTCCGCCGTGCGTCCCAGCGCGGCCCGCTCAACGACCGGCCGTAGGCCGGGGATACCGGCGGCCACGCCCTGGGAGACGCCGTTCAGGTCGCGGGTGACGAAGCCGCTGTGGCCGCTGGCCGACTCCCGCGCAGTGCGATACCGCTGCCCGGTGGGCAGGTGGACCGAGGTCCACTCGTTGTCCGCCGTCCGGCGCACCACGATGTCGTGGTGCAGCGGGGGCTGTGGCTGGATGCGGTGGCCGCCGCGCTGTGCCTCAGCGCGGTCGGCGAGGCGAGCAGCGTGGGACGCGGGCACGCCCACGGTCGCCTCGGTGCAGGGCCCGCATTCGGCCGCCATGTCGGCGTTGAAGTCGTCCCGGCCGTACCAGTGCCACACGAGGGTGTAGCGGTCGGTGTCAGGGGTGCCGCAGCGCTCGCACTCGCCCCGGTCGGCGTGCCCGTACACGCCCAGGCGTCCCTCCTCCGGAGCGCCGTCGGCGCCCGGCGGGGCGGCGGGCTCCGGCGCGCTCCCGTTTTGCGACTGCGCGGCCGGGGCCGGGGCTTCCGCCGAGAAGAGGTCAAGCTGCTCTTCTGCTTCCTGTGGCTCGGCTTCGGCGCTGTCCGGCGCGAGGGCTGCGGCCTGGTTGTCGGCGGGCGCCGGGGTCTCGTGCGCGGCTGCCGTGCGGTTCTGTGCGGCCCGCGGGTCCTCGGGACGGAAGACGTTGAGGAAGACGCTGATCATGTCCGCCCGGCCGTGCAGGTCCCGGCGTACGTCGCCGTCGGGCTGGGCGGCCGCCAGCCACAGCAGGCTGTCGTGTGCGGTGGTCAGGTCCTCGGCGATGGTGGTGCCGCGGCTGCGGCCTTGTCCGAAGGCCTCCAGGGCGGCCGCCAGTTCGGCGTGCCGGGCGACGGCCGTCGGATCCGCCTGCATCGCCTCGGGCAGCTGCGGCAGCCCGGCTGCGGGGCGCACCAGATACTCGGTGAACGAGGCGGTCATGGCCTCGGTCAGGCGGTCGGGGGCCGGCGGGCCCTCGCGCAGGGCCCGTACCGCCAGTTCGGCCAAGGCCGCTTCCTGGCTGCGGAAGCGCGCCAGACGGCGGTCGCCGGTACCGAAGACCGGCTCTGCGTTCCACAGCGGCGCCGCGTCCGAGGGGCCGGAGTCGCCGATGTCGGCGATGTCGGCGATCCTGCCGATCATGCGGCCGTCCAGCCAGATGTCGGCGCTGGTCGCGGTGAGCGGCGACGGGGCGGGCACCACTTGTACGCGGGCGGCGAAGGCGTGCAGCCGCTCGGGGCCGCCGAAGCGGGCTGCGGCCTGGTCGGCGGTCTCCGCTCCGACGATCCGCCAGTAGGGGGCGGGGGCGATCGAGTGCGCGGCCGCGACGAGGTCCGTTCCACCGGCCGGTGGCGCAGCGGCGTCGGCGCCCTGGGCCGCGGGCTGCGGCTCGCCACCGGAAGAGGCCTGCGCCGGTGTCTCGCTGGAGGCCTCCGCCGTGGTCGGGGCGGGAGGATGCGGCGGCGTGGCCGCCGCGTCGGACTGCGGCTCCTGCGGGCCGCCACCTCCTGCCGGCGCACTGTCCGTGCCCGCTGACCGGTCCGTATCGGCTCCCGTCCGGTCGTCCGGCGCATCTGGGGGCATGTCGCCGAACAGCCCGAGCTGTTCCGTGTCGGTGCTGCGGGAATCCACGCTCCCTCCTTCCTTCGTGCGGTCGGTGGGCCGGTCCGAAGCGGGCTGGTCTTCTGCGCCGTGGCGCTCGGCGGCGGGGCTCGTCTTCGCCGATGTCGCGGCGGCCGCGCGTTCGTCCAGGTGCGCGGCGGATGCACTCAGCCGGTGGGCCTGCGCGTCCAGGTGCTGGCGCAGCCGGTGCAGGTCCAGGCCGACGTAGTGGTTGAGGAGGTCGTCCTCGGTGGCGGCGAACAGCGCCGCGGCGGCGGCCGCCGCGGTCTGCATCGCCGCGGCGTTGGCCCGGTAGGCGTCCGCACCCCTGGCGGTGGCGTCTATCGCCCCGATCGCCTCGCTGAGGGCGCGGAGTTCGTCCTGGGGGCCGGTGCCGTTCGGCCACACGCGCCCCGCCACCTCCATGACAGCGGCGTGCAGGTCGAAAGTCCGTTGGGCCTCCGATGCCACCTGGTCGTGGCTGCTGTGGCGTCCGAACACCGCGGCGACGTCCTGCGGTCTCCTGCGCTCGCGGGGCACGACCCGGACCTTGTCCGTGAGGTTCAGGGCGAAACTGTTGCTGGTGCCCTTGGCCACGTCGCGGGTGGAGAACGCTATGACGCTGCCCCGGCGATTGCCGTCCGCGAACCGTAGTTCGGTGATGGTCTCGCCTCGCGTGCCGCCGTCTGCGATGAGGTCGCCCAGGCGGACCTGTGCCACGGTGCGAGTCTCCGGGCGCAGGTCCTCGCGGTGTTCGGCCGGGAGGAGCCGCGCCTGCGCGGGCAACTGCCGGATGAAGACGCTGTCTGCGGCGGTCACCTCCTCGCCGGTCTGGTCGCGGATCACGGCGTCGAGCAGCGTGGTCCTCTGGTGGTAGTCGCGGTACCCGGGATAGACGGTGCCGGTGACGGTGGCCGTTTCCGGCACGGGCAGTCCCCAGGCCTCCCCGTCCCATTCAATGCTCCTGCCGCTCACGACGACCGTGATCCGGTTGCCGCCCTGGAGCGCCTCGCAGGCGACCTCGTGCGGGTCCTGCGATGCAGCGGCGCCCGCCTTCTCCTGTGCGACGGCGCCTTCCGTCGGCTCGACATCGGCCGGCGGGACGGCGGCCGCGGGTTCGGCGACCACACGGGTCCCCCAGATCTGGTGGGCGCGGGCGAGTTTGCTGACCTCGGACATCTCCACGCCGAAGATGGACACGACGTGTTCGATGCACAGAGGGTCGCTGTCGCCGACACGGTAAAGCGGCTGGGGCTCGGCATCGTCCGCGTGCAGGTTGTACCGCGCGCACCTTCCAACGGCAGCCGGAGCGAAGTCGTAGTCGCGGTGGCGCGCGCGGAGAGGCTTGGCAGCTTCCTCGCGGGCCTCCCGGACCACACGCTCGCAGATCTCGACCGCCCCGCCCCGGCTCTCCGCGCTCCTGAACGTCAGGACCGTTTCGCCGTCGATCTCGATGTGAGGAGTGAAGATCTGGACCCCGCTGAAGCCGTGACGGGCTACCGTGACCACGAACGGCACGCCGTCCGCGAGGACGTCGAAAACCAGCTCCGGCCCGCGCGGCGTGATCTCGCCGACCGTCACCGGGATCGGCTCGCGCACCACGGCCAGGCCCTTGCCCGGCACATGGTCGGCGTATGACGTGAGGGGCTGGGCGGGGACGGAGTCCACGGGGGGCAGGTCCTCGAACGGCACCTGTTCCGGAGGCCCGTCGACGGGCCGAAGGTCCGTAGCGGCGCCGTTGAGAGCGTAGGTGTAGCCGGTGTCCTTCTTCCCGCTCCGGCTGAGGACGTGGTACTCGCCGGTGACGCCGGTCCGGTCGGTGCTGACGTACCACGTGTCCTTGCCCGGGCCGGGCGACATCACCTGTCCGGTCACCTGCTGTCCGTCCGGCCCGTCCCGCCAGGTCACCCACGAGCCGACGTCGTACTCCGCGGGGATCAGCCCCGCGGCGTCCTCCCGCTGAGGCAGGCGCAGGGAGGGCGGCGGCCCGAACGGCTTCAGGCCGTTGGCCGTCTTGTAGGCCCGGCGCCACCGGTTCAGCTGGCCCGCTTGTTCGGCGGGCGTCTGGGCTGCCTGTCGGTTCTTGGTTTCGACGACGGCAGCGAGTTCGCTGTGACGCCGCTGGTAGCCGTCCACGGCCTCCTGGTGGAACCCGGCGTCGGCAGGGACCACGTGCAGGGTGAACACCAACCGTCCGTCGGCACTGGTCAGACGTACCCGCCCGTGGTCGGGTTTGGCGGTAGCCTCAGGCTTGGCGGAGGCCGCTTCGGGCTGTGCCTCTTCCCCGTTCGTCTGCTCATCCGAGGCCTCAGCGGCGTCCGCCGGGCCGGGAGCAAGTGGCCTCTCCGGTGCCGGTTCTGCCGAGTGGCCGGGCATCTGGCCATGTACGGCGTACGCGATGCCCTCCCCGGTCAGAGCGTCGAGCAGTCTGCGGACTGCCTGATGCTGCTCGTCCTCGGAGTGGTCCGCCCTGGGCCGCCATACGCCCTCGGGTACGGCACTGGGGTCCCATCGGAATCCTTGTGCTCGCAGCACTTCTCCGGCCTTGCGCCGGCGGTAGGTGTTGAAGACGGCATACCCCGTCTGCGGATCATGGGCGACGACGACTTTGCCGGTGGGGACAGCCGCGGCCAGGCGCCATTGCGGGGTGTCGGGCAGCGTGAATCGGGATCCCGGGGCGGCCAGGATGCCCGCCAGGTCGATCCCGTACGGCTCTGGTTCCTGCCGTCGTACGTCGTCAACCCCCAGGGCAAGGGCCGTCAGGTGCCGGCGCAGGGTAACGCGGTCCTCGCTGACGTTCCTGATGGTGATCTCGCGGCCGCGTTGGGAGATACCACCGACCCGGTCCGCGCGGCGCGCGATGTCTTCCAGCAGACGGTCAAAGGGATCTTCGGAGGCGGGCTGACCCGCATGTTCGAGGACCCTTTCGCCGGTGAGGTAGGAGACCGCATCGGCACCGCTGAGCCCGACCACCGCAAGAAGCGGCTCGTAGTGCCGTAGTACCGCGGCGGCGTCGAGGTCGGCGTCCCTGCGCTCCTCAGCAGCCGCATGCCCGCGCTCGTCACCGGCCTCCGTATCCCGCTCAGGGGGAGCCTGCGCCTCGTCCACGGTCATCTGCCCGTCCGGCACGCCGGCGGATTCCTCGGTCTCCGTTTCCGGGTCGGGTTCGTCCTGCGGCACCGGCGCCGGGACACGTGTGGGCTGCGTGAGGCCGAACTCGTCGTACAGGTCGGCCGTCCCGTACCCGTCGCCGGGCGGCTCGGTCGTCTCCGTCGCCGGTTCCTCGGTGCTGTCGCCGCCCGGCTCCGGCGCCGGAGCCTGACCTTCGGTGCGCTCGCCGACAGGCTCGGCGGCCGCGGCATCGTCAGCGCCGTCCTCGGGTGCAGGAGCGGACTCGTCCGCCGTGATCGGGGCGCCCACCCCAGCCTCCCGGTTCTGCTGAACGATGATCCGTTGCCGCTCCCGCCACTGCTCAACGGCCTCGTCGGTGTCGTTGTCCTCCGTCCAGGGGTTGACGAGCACCACAGGCTCGGGGGCCGGGTTCTCCGCGTCGAACGCGGCCAGCCTCGCGGCTGCCGCGTCCACGTTGGCCTGGAGAGGTGCCCGCTTCTCCGCGTTCTCCTGGAGGGCCTTCTTGCGGCCGTTCTCGGTGGGGTACTTCTTCGGGTCGAGCATGGATTCGGTCAGCTCAGGGACTTTGTCCCGCTCGGTGATCGCGCCGACGATCCCGTCGAGCAGCTCGACCCGGCGCCGCGCGTGCTCGATGGCAGGACCGTAGTTCACTGCCTCCTGCTGGGCCTTCAGTTCCGCCACTTCCTTCTCCAGGCCGGGAAGGCGCTCACGGTCCATCAGCTGGTGGTCCTCGGCCTTTTCGAGGGCGGTGGCCAGGCGGCCCAGCATGGTGGCCCCGATGTTGCTCTTGACCAGGTCCTCCACGGAGCACCGTGATTCGCTGTGGCGCAGCTCAGGGAACCCGATGTACGCACGGACCTCGCCGCTGCCGTGGGCGACCTCCGGCCGGACGGCGAAGTCGAGGCCGCCGAAGGTGCCCAGCTTCTTCCACGGGCCGATGCCCTCGTTCTGGTGGGCGCGCACGGCTTCGGTGACGACCTGGCGCAGGACGGGGGCGGCCTCCCCGAACCGGTCGAACTCGCGGCCGCCGATACGGATGCGGAAGGCGTCGCCGCGGATCGTCTCGGTGATCTTCGGTAGGGCTTTCTCGCGCGCCGTGATGGCCAGCCGGGTGCCGGCCAGTTCGCCTTCCTTGATGCCTAGCAGCTCGGTCTGGCGGACGCGGTCGGCGGCCGCGTTGCGGCGGTCGGCCTCCAGGCCCTGGAGATGGAGCCTTGCCTCCATGAACTGCCGCATGTAGGGGTTGCCGCCGATCTCGGCGGCCATCGTGGCGTAGTCCCAGTCGCTCTCGCCGATCTCTTCGACGGTGTCGCCGTCGTCGTCGCCGACGCCGGGCGGCCGCTGAATGTCGCGCAGGCCTTCTGCCTTTGAGGTGAGCAGTCCGACCTGCCAGGCGTCCATGCTGCCCTTGGTGGCCAGGAAGTAGATGCTCACCTCCTCGTGCTGATTGCCCGGCCGCAGGGCGCGGGCGTTGCGCTGCATCATCATCGCCGGGGTCCAGTCCTGGTCCAGGTGCATCAGGGCGTAGGCCCGGTTCTGCCCGTTGAAGCCCGTACCGAGGACTTCACTGGAGCCCATCAGGACAGCGATGCCGCCGTTGTTGGCGGCCCTGGTCATCTCCGCCTTCCGCTCCGGCGTCCGGTGCTCCTGCGCGAACTGAACCATGTCGCGGGGGACACCGCGAGCGGCAAGCAGATCGCGCAGCTCGGCGTAGAGCTTGAAGTCGCCCTTGTTCTCGCCGTCGGGGGTGCCGGAGTTGCAGAAGACGAAGAACAAGCCGCCGGGGACCCCGTGCGGGGTGTCGTCGCGGCTGGAGACGGCGTAGGTGTGGTCCTTGTGGGCGTGGTAGCCGGCCGCGATGATGTCGGCCGCCTGCACGAGCTTGTTACCCGCGGGGGCGTTGGCGTCCACCAGCCGGGGGTCGAGGGCGACCGCGCGGCCTTCGCCGGTGACGGCCAGCATGTTGTCCTCGTCGCGGGTGACGTCCCCGGCGTGGATCGCCTGTCCCCGCACGACCAGAGACTGAAGCCGGGCCCGCTGGTCGGCGGTCGGCTCCACCAGCACCAGCTGCGGGGCGCCGCCGGCGATCCGGGGCCGCTCGATGCCGACCTCGTCGGCGGTCTTGGTGTCGGTGGCCAGCCCCCACATCGTCTTCATCGTGGCCTTCGACACGAACCGGGAGAACCGCTCCACGATCGTCAGGCCGCTGCCGTCCGGCGCCTGCTCGATGCGCTGGACCTTCTGCCCGAAGGTCTCCGCCCACAGGTCTGGGCCGTGGACCCCGAACTGGTCCAGCAGCCACGGCGTCGCCAGTTCGAGGCACGAGTACTGCTCGAAGATGGAGTTCTCCATCGGCGTGCCGGTGCCGAGGGTGACGGTGGGGCGGCCGCCGTCATACTCCGCCATCCGGTGGTGCCAGCTGAGCTTCTGGTGCAGATCCACCGCGCGGACGCTCGCACTCTCGCCACCGGCCTCCTTCGAGCGGAAGCCCACGGCGGTGAACCGGTGGGCTTCGTCGATGCAGGCGTAGTCGAAGCCGAGGTCGTCCCAGTACACCTCGCCCGGAGTGCGCATCGGCGCATCGTTGCGCCGGATACGGGCTTCCACCGTGGCCAGACGCTGTTCCAGCTTCATCAGCGCGAAGGCATTGTGCGGCACCCCGCGCTCGCGCTCCAGCTGCTCCTTGAGCGACTCAAGCTCGCGGAAGACGTACAGCTCCTGCTGTTCGGGGCTCATCCGGATCGACTGGAACGCGCCCTCGGTGAAGATGACCAGGTCGGGGGTGTTGGCGCGCAGCCACTCCAGGACCGGGCGCCGGTTGCCGTCGGCGAGGTCGTCGGAGGTGATCAGGCGGATGTCGGCGTTGGGGTAGAGCAGCTTGGCCTCATCCAGCCACTGCCTGCCCAGGCCCGGCTGGACGACCGCGAACGGCTTGCTGATCTGCCCGGAGGCCTTGAGGGCCTGCGAGCCCATGACCATCGTGGTGGTCTTCCCCAGGCCCATTTCGTGCGCCAGGATCACGCCGCGCTCGTACTGCATCCGCGCGGCGCCCGAGAGCTGCCACGGGTGCGGCGTCCGCTCGGTGGTGAACCCTTCCAGGGTCGGGGCGAGGCCGTCGTAGTTGCGGACGACGTGCCCGTTCATCTGCCGGTTGTAGGCGTCGGTGAGCTGGGTGACCCGGGCGGTGCTCGCGGTGCAGTACTCCTCGAACGCCGAACGCATGGCGTCGGCCTTGTAGCGCATGGCGCGGGTGGCGTCCTCGTCGACGCCGCTGCCGTCCAGCTGGTTGACGACCATCGACGCCTTGCCGAGGAGAGCCTTGGCGATGTGCACTGCCGAGCGCCGCTCGGTGCCCTTGAGCGCGTTGATCGCGTCGGACACCTTCCCTGCGGCCAGCGACCAGCCGTAGCGCTCATTGTGGCTGACCTGGAGGGTCGGGTCGCCGAGGTACTCACGCAGGAAGCCCTGCACCAGCGGCGCGGGAATCCAGTGGGCGCCGAGCTGGGCGGTGAACTGCCCCAGCCGCTTCGCGGGCGGCTGCACCGCCTCCAGGGCGGCGACGTTCACCGCGTACTTCGGATCGGTGACGGCCGCCTGTCGCGCCTGCTCTAGCTTCTGCCGCACCGCCCCGGACAGGTACGCTCCGGCGTGCTCCAGCTTCTTGGTCACCGGGTTGTCGAAGACCTCAGTGCCCAGCCGCAGGCGGGCCTCTTCGGCGGTGGTGCCCAGCAGCGAGGCGATCAGCGGCAGGTCCACGCGGCCGGTGGCGCCCAGCACGGCCGTCAGCGCCGTCTTCGGGTCGTCGGTGGGCTCCAGGTCGCCGCGCCGGGTACCCGGCCGCCGGGTCAGGACCTCGGAGGGCACCGCCCGGTCGTTCGCCCGGTCCCAGTGCTCCAGTCCCAGGACGACGGCGGCGTGCGGGTCCTGGCGGAACCAGCCCCAGCCCGTGGGGAGCCGGTCCTCGCTGTTCAGGTCGACGCCGGCAGCGCGGGCGGCGGCCACGGCCTCGTCGCTCGGCAGCGCCAGCCGGGTCTGCCGGGGGCGTGACAGCGGCCCGTGCTTCTTGGTGTAGGCGGCGTGCAGCCGGGCGAGTTGATCGCGGATCTCGCGCGCCCGGTCCGGGTCATGGCCGGTGCGGTCCAGCTCCTGCAATTCACCGGCGACGTCGCGCAGTGACAGCAGCATCCGCAGCTGCTCGGTGCCCGCGACGCCGTCCGCGGTGATGACCCGTACCGGGTCCGCGCCGTTGACGTGCTGCCAGATCCGCGCCTGGTCGTCGGTGTAGAGGCGGCCGGTGAAGTCGGTGGCGTGCTTGAGCCGGGCAGTCTGGAGGAGGAGGGGCTCGCGGTGGGGCCAGTCCTCGTGAGGGACATAGCCCAGGCCGTCGGCGACGGCCGCGGCGGCGGTGGCCTCCATCCGCTCGCGCAGCAGCCGGGGAGCCTCACCGGGATCGCCCTGCACGGTCACCCGCGGCCCGTACGGTCCCGTCTCGGTCGTGAGGCGGCCCAGCACGTTCTCGGGGTGCTCGGTGAAGTAGGCGTTCACCGTCACGGTGTTGCCGCTCAGCTCCCGCTCCGGCGCCTCGATCCAGCTCTGATCGCGCGGTTCCTCGCCCTCCGCGCGGCGGCGGAACACCAGCACGTCGGCGACGACGTCGGTGTCGGCGGTCTCGCCGAAGGTGCCCTTGGGCAGCCGGTAGGCGGCCGCCAGGTCGCCCCAGCGGGACATATCGCGGCGGGCGGCGGTGTCCTCGCCGTCCAGTGTCCACCGTGAGGTGATCACGGCCATGTAGGCGCCCGGCCGCAGCAGCGCGAGCTGCTTGATGATGAACCCGTTGTGCAGGGAGTGGCCGCCCGCCCGGTAGCGCCGCTCACCGAACGGGGCCTGCGCGAAGGGAACGTTGCCGATCACCGCGTCGAACGTGCCGAGGGGTGCGTCGGTATCGGTGAACGACTCCGCCAGCACATTGGCGTGCGGGTAGATCCGTCCGGCAATCGCCGCGGTGGTGGGGTCCAGCTCGACACCGGTCAGCCGGGCGGCCGCCGGGGCGACCCCGAAGAAGGCGCCGGAGCCGCATCCGGCCTCCAGCACCTCCCCGCCGTCGAAGCCGTACGCGGCCAGGCCCTGCCACATCGTCTCGGCGACGGCCTGCGGGGTGTAGTGGGCCGACAGCACGGCCCGGGACGCTGCCCGCCACTCGAAGGGGTCCAGTAGGTCCCGCAGCTCGCCGCGCACCCGGGAGTACGACTCCCAGGCGGCGTGGTCCGTCTCGAAGCCGCCCTCCCGGTCCCCGCCGGGTGCGTAGATCGGCTCGTCGGGGTCCGGCTCGTCCAGGAACACCGCAGGCACCGAGCCCCACCCCGACCAGCGGGCCAGGGTGCGCGCCTCGTCGACGGTGGTGCCGCGGTTCTCGCGCTCCAGCGTCCGCAGCACCTTGAGGGCTTCGAGGTTCGCCTCGGCGCGGGCCAGCGGGCCGCGCGGCAGGTCCGCCGGATCAGGGCGGAACCGCCGCGTCGCTACAGGTTCTCCAGCTCCCTGCGGATCGCCGCCAGCTCCACCGCTTCCGGACTCAGCGGCGCCGCCTGGTCCGCCGCGTCCTCCGGCGGCGGCAGCATCTCGCGCAGGACCTGCTCCCGCGCCGTCGCCGAGATCTGCGCCATCTGCCCAACCCGGGCCTGGTACTCCGTCTCCGGCTCCAGGGCCTCCTCCAGGTCCTCCTCCGCCGCCGCGATCGCCTCGCCCATCTGCGTCCCCAGCGTCCGGAAGTACCGGTCCGGGTCCTCCATCGCCGCCAGCTCCCGGGGCCGGAACTCCTCCCAGTGCCGCCGCAGCAGCGTCGCGTACTGGCTGTTCGCCGTCATCGTTCTCGCCTTCCTCTCGCTCGTCGACGGTACCGGCCAGCGCTGCCATCTGCGCCGCCAGCCGTCCCTGGTCCACACCGCGCCGCTCCACGTCGCCGCCGGCGGCACGCACCTGCTCAATCACCGCGTTGATGCCGATGAGCGCGGCGCCCATCGCCGGGATACGCCGCTTGGCCGCCTCCCGCTCCTGCTTGGGCAGTTGCTCGTTGAGGGACTGCTCGCGCAGGTCCTCCGTGGTCCGCTCCGCGATCCGCGCCAGCTCCCCGAGCAGCCCCTCCTCGAAGTGGAACGGATAGGCCCGCATCACCTTGTTCGTGAGCGGGTTGATCTTCTTCGTCTGCGTCGGCAGCTCATACGGGCTAAGGATCTCCAGCACTCGCGCGAACTCGCGGGAGGGCTCCCCAGGCCTGCGGCGAAGCCACGACACCAGCGGGTCGTAGGAGCTGATCGGCAGGTCCACCTCCCGCTCGGTGCCCCAGGTGCGCCGCGGCAGCGTCCCCGGGTCCTGGTCGTAGCGCCGCACGAGCGCGGCCATCGCCGCGGGCCCGGAGTCGAAGTCCCCGATGCTGCTGCGCTGGTCGAAGTTGGCCAGGGCCCGGAATTTCTTCCCCCGGCGCTCCATGTAGCCGTAGGAGCGCTCCGAGCCGTCGATCAGGACTGGGAGCCTGCCGCCGACGCTCCGGCCCAGAGCCGCGCGGGCGGCGTCCGGATGCTGCTCCAGGCCCCGCTGATGCCACTCCGCGTCCACGGCCCGCAGGCGCTTGGCCCGGGCGTCCTTGACCGCCTCGCTGTAGGAGTAGGCGGACTGCTCGTTGTGGGCCGACAGGTGCGATTCCAGGTCGGCGCTCTCGGCGATCAGTTCCTCCAGCGTCATCTCGCCGACCGGCGTGCGCTCGCTGTAGGACCGCGCCCGCCGGGCGATCCGTTCGTCATGGAGGCTCGTGCGGTAGGCGTTGACCTGGTCGCGCAGCTCGTTGTCGCCGGGCAGGCGGGTCCACGCCGGCCCGATCTGCTCGTAGGCGCTCTCCAGCGCCTCATCGTCCAGGTCGGCCGCCGCCGGGCCCGCCATGAGGGCCCGGGCGGTGCGGCCGTTCTGCTCGGCGGTCACCGCGTCGCGCCGACGCTCCAGCTTCCGGTACCTCTCGTCGGAGGAGTGGAACGGCGTCTTGTCGATCGTCTTCTTCCACCACTCGCGCTCGGCTGCCAGGTCTTCGTCGGTCAGCTCCGTGACCGGCGCCGCCGTCGCCTCCCGGTCCACCACCCGTCTGGCGATCTCCTGGCGAAGGCGCTGGTACTCGGCTTCTGTCACCCGGGGTTCGGCGCTGCTGTAGCGGTACTGGCGGCGGGCCGTCGCGGCCGCGTCCTCGGCCGCCAGCAGTTCCTCGTCGGAGAGGACGGTCAAGTCCTCGGGCTCCGGCGCGGGCTCCGGCTCCGGCTCCGGCTCCGGAGCGAGTTCCGGCTCCGGCGCGGTGACGGACGGCGCGGCCGCCGGCGGGGCCTGCTGCGCCGGGACGGCCGCGGCCGCCGACGGCGAGGCCACCAGATCCTCCGGGGTCTGGCCCGGCCCGAGCACCACGATGTTGCGGTCCTGCCGGGCGAACGCCGCCAGCACCTCGGCAAGGTTGCGGTCGCGGGTACCCGGGTTCCATTTCCGGCCGGTTGCCCACCCCTGGCGCTGCCCCGACCAGTACAGATTTCCGAACTTCACCGCCCGTCGGTCGGCCGCATCATGCTTGTCGGTGCCGTACACCGCGGCGACACCGTCTGCCTCCCAGCGCACCCACACCCGGTCGCGGACACCCGGGTCGGCAACTGCCCGGTGGTGGCGCGCGGCCAGTTCCGCAAACGACGTCAGCCGCTTGTCTCCGAGCCCGATGCTGACCAGCCGGGTGTCACCGACCCGGCCCACCAGGGCGTCGCCGCCGACTCCCCGTCGGTCAGCAGAGGCGATCTCGGCGCCGTCCGGGCCGAACACGGTGACCACGGGCGCGCTGCTCTTGATGAGAGCGTGATACCCCGTCACCCCGTCGACCGGCTGCGCCCCTTCGGGAAGAGGCAGCGGTCTAGGCGAGGCGGCCGCGTCCGTCTCGGACGCGGTCTCCGCTTCCGTCTCTGCCGTCGCGAGTTCATCCCCCATGCGCCCTCCCCGCAGCACCCCGTTTGGCGCGTCGGTGAGCACGCGCCACCCCGTACGGAACGGACCTTACCCATCCAGGCACCGGTCCTCGATCGAATAGGGCGACGGGTCACCTGGCTACCTTTCCTGTATGGAGAAGATGAAGTTCCACGTAGCCGTGACCGCGGAGTCCTTGGAGCGGCTCAATGAGTACGTCAAGGGCGAGCAAGACCGTGAGCGAGCATGGACCGCGGAATGCCAGCGGAAGCTGCTCGCGCCCGGCATGTCGCGGCGCGTGGCCGCTGCCGTCCGCCGTGACATCCGGGCGCAGGTCGCCGCCATGCGGCGCACCGGTGAGTTCGGCGGCAGCCGGGACGACGTCGTCGCCCGCACGGTGCGCGAGGAGCTGCGGGAACGTGGCCTGGACCGCGAGTGGCCGGAGCCGCCGGAGGGCGAGGTCGATGCCGCGGGCCGCCGCTTGGGCACGCCGCCGAGCCAGCCGCTGGGGGCAGGCGGATATCCCCGCCGCGTGTCGGTGAAGCTGCCGTATGACCTCGGCGAGACGGTGCGCCGCGCCGCCTACTGGTCCAGCCAGGATGCCGAGAAGGCCCTTCAGGAGTGGGCCGAGCGCTGGGGCGACGGCAGGACCGTGGCCGTACGCGAGGCCATCCGCGACGGCGTCCCGCCCGAACTTGCCCCTGCGGCCGCCGCCAAAAGCCTGTCCGCCCCGCAGTCCGCACTGGCAATACGTGACCGGCTCCGCGCGCAGGTGCTCACCACCGGCGACCTGCTCCGCGCCGCGATTGACCGGGCCACTGATGGGCGGCAGCCGGAACTCCCCGGCGAGGCCGAGTAGAAACTGTAGTTTCCAACTCGTTCGATTCACTCTCGAACACGTTCACGTCTTCCCGCAGGTCTCCTGTCTCAGCTGTTCCTGGGCAGTCGCAGTCGTCGCTCGGCATCCGGCCTTGGTGCCCAGCGACGACTGGGACGCCGTAGGCAAACTGCTCGCGGCCGGGCGACACAAGGCCTAGATGCCCACGATCGATTGAGACACTGCTCGTCCTCCGTCTCAAATGATCCTGTGCACTGCTGGTCAGCGAGGTGGAGTGCCCACGATCGATTGGGACAGGACAGCAGGAGCGGTGCACGCCGTGCCCGCGATCGTCTGGCAAGCTGTTCGCGATCCGAGTAGCCGCACCGCGCGGTGAAACCACGGAATATGGAAGGCCTTGGAATGACACCAACCATGCTCAGAGCGGCGGCCACCGATATGGTCGCCCGGAATGGCAGAACGGCGAAAGTCGTCGTCGTCATCCAGCAGAAGGGCGGCGCGGGCAAGTCGACCATCGCGGTCAATGTGGCGGCGTGCGCGGGCCGCTCGGCGGTGCTGTCCAACGCGGACACCGCCGAGGGTTCCCCGGTCGTCGCGGCCGGCATCGATGTGCAGGGCACCCTGGAGAAATGGTGCGCCAGGGTCCGCGAGGAGGCCCTCCCGTTCGACTACGTCGTGACCCGGAGCAAACTCGGCATCCTGCCGCAGATCATGACGGACCCCGAGCGGCGGCGTGTCGTAGTCGACACCCCCGGCTTCATGGACATCGACCCCGATGCGAAATGGGGTGAGGACCCGCTGGGCAACAGCCGTACGGCCGATGCCCTGCGCGAGGTCCTGGAGTATGCGGACCTGGCGCTCGTGCCGATCACCCCGTCAAAGATCACGTGGGATGAGGCGGAGTTCACCATCGAGCGGGTCCTCAAGCCGCGGGGCATTCCGTTCCTGGTGGTCATCAACATGCACGACCCGGGCAAGGACAAGAGCGAGAAGCAGCTCGACAAGGTCAAGGCGTTCATCGACGAGCGGGACTATCCGCGCGTCGCCGACCCGATCCGCCGGTACACGATCCACGAGCATGCCTACGAAAACGGTACGTTGGTGACCGAGTACAAGATGTCCGGCACTGCCTTGAACGCCCGGGAGGACTTCATGCGCGTGGCGCTGACGATGGAGCAGATGCTCTGATGGGGAAGGCAATCACCGTCGGCAACAGCCCGGTGGCTCCGGGGCGGCCGCCCAACGCGATCGAGCTGGCCCGTGCACTCGGCGACTCCAGCGAGCTGCCCGACAAGCAGCTCGCCGACACCCCGGCGCTCATCGCCGCGGAGCAGGACATGCTCCTCAAATGCGAGAGCGCGCTTGAAAACCTGCGGTTCGCCTTCTGGGCCGCCGGCAAGGCCCTCCAGGTGGTGCGAGATGCCCGCTTGTACCGGGCGCAATTCACGACGTTCGAGGAGTACACGCAGACCCGGTGGGACATCACGCCGCAGTACGCGGGGAAATTGATCCGCACCTGGCGCGTGGCCGAGAGCCTGTTCCTGGCCAGGCCAGGGGGCGATTTGGAAACAATAGTTTCCAAACGGCTCGGCTACGCGCAGGCGTGGGCCCTGGTCCCGCTGGTCGAGGCGCACAGCGTCAAGGCGGCGACCTACCTGTACCTGGCGCTGTTGAAGGCCAAGGGCGCACAGGTGACGGCCGCGCTCGTCCAGGGCGCGGTCGAGGCGCTGCCCAAGGAAGCGATGGCCCACCAGAAGAGGACCGAAGAGGCCGTCGCGGCCTACCTGGCCGCGCTGGAGGGGGAGGGGACGGGCCAGTCCGCTATCGACCCCGTCAAGACGGTCCGGGCGCTGACCAAGGCATCTAAGAGCTTCAACGCCGCGGCCTTGAAGGCGGCCATGGAGCACAGCCCCGAAAAGACCCGCCAGGCCGTGCGCACCCTGATCGAGACCTTGTCAGAGACGACCGGTATCGAGGTCATCATCGCTCCCGAGAGCGAGCCGCAGGACGCGGGAGCGCCTGCGGGCGCAGCATCCGGTGCGGGCGCCTCGGAGGACGCGGCAGCCGCCGCCTGACAGCAAAAACGCAAAGGCGGGCCCCGTCCGAGACGGGGCCCGCCTTTGCGTGGTCAGCTCAGATGCTGGGCGCATGCCTTGATGAACCACGCGGTGAACGGATCGTCGCCCGGATCCTGGAGAAGTTCCCACCAGGCGAGCGCGACCAGGTCGGCGAGTGCTTCCGTCCGGGCCGGGCCGACGGACAGCACGATGGCCTGCGGGACGCAGCAGGGCGCGGCCGCGGTCAGCCACCCGGGCAGGCCGTCGCCGGGGATGCAGACCTGGAGGGCCGCGTACAGGCCGGAGGGAACGCCGTCCTTCACTGATCAGCCCGTCCGGTGGTGCCGGAGGCGGGCCGTGGGCTGGACCAGGCGTCCCAGGAAGGGGGCCCGGTGGGCCCAGGAGCGCCACGGGGCCGGGTGGGTGTGGCGCCAGGCGCTGCGGCCGACGCCGTCCTCGGCGGGGAAGCGCTGGGCGATCCCGCAGGAGCATTCCCAGCCATACGGGAGGGCGGCGGTGTCGCTGCGGGTCACGGTGACGACGACCGGGGTGCCGCCGTGATGGCCGCGGTAGGTCCCGACCCACAGGGCGGCCGCGGCGCGGTGCTGGCGCCGGGCATCGCGGATGATGTCGCCGTGGTCGAAGGCCAGTTCTCCGGGTGCGGCGAGCGGCATCCAGCGCACGGCCGCAGCGTCGTCCGCGGCCCGGGCCGTGGTGCCCTCGGGCACGGTCACCCGGTAGGCCACGGTCACATAGCGGCCGCGCGGGTCACGGCCCGGTGCGTTGTAGACGCCCACCGGCGTCAGGTCGTCCGGCGCCACCTTGACGCCGGTCTCCTCCAGCAGCTCCCGCGCTGCGGCCTGCTGGGGCGTCTCGCCGGTGTCGTCCACATACCCGCCGGGCAGCGCAAGCTGTCCCTGGTGGGGCGGGAACCCCCGCTCGATCAGCAGGACGTCGCCGCCGCGGATGCACACCACGTCGGCGGTCAGGCACATGGTGGTCTCGGTCTGCTGGGTGTTCTCGGTCATGAAGTCCCTCCCGGGCCGGGGCCGCCGACGGCGCCCCGGATCAAGTCTTGAAGCAGGTGCTAGGCGATGTTGAAGAGATTGAGCTGTGCCTCTGCCAGCTGCTGACGCCGTTCTTCGGCGGCGCGGGCCCGTGCGGCAGCCACGGCGTCATGCCAGCAGGGCCAGCACCAGGGGCGCAGGGTCTCGACCGGCGCGGCTGCGTTCTCGGCCTCGAAGATCGCCAGGTCCATCAAGGTGGTGTTCTCCTGTGGTCGAGCGGGTCGGGTGCAAGGGCCGCCCCGCCCGGCATGAGCCCGTGAGACGGAAGCCGGGCGGGGCGGCAGCGTGCGGGTCAGCGGGACGGGTCGGAGCGTCTGAGGTGGCGGTGGACGACGTGCACAGTGACGCCGCCGGCGCGCAGCTGCTCGGCGATCTCCTCGGCGACAGCGGGCGCGCGGACCTGGCCGTCAGGACTGCGGACGTGGACGTCGACCTGGCCGCTGGAGCCGAGGCGCTGACGGATGCGGTCCATGGCCTGACCGACGAGACGGGCGGCGGCCGGAGTCTGCATCACGTTGGCGCGCATGGCCGGGTCGCGGCCGCTGAGCCCTTGTCCCGACCGCCCCTGCGGTCGGGACAAGGGCTCAGCGTCGACTTTCACGGGTCGCAGTCCCGGCGGCGCATCGCGACGAGCGGCGGCGTATGAGGTGATGACGACGCTGCTCAGCGGCGCTGCCATGGTGCTCAGCGCGGCGTACGGACGTCGTCCGCCCAGACCGGCAGGCCCCGCAGGGCGCGGGCGCTGCGGCCGCGGCCGAGCCCGACGTTCAGGTAGCGCAGCACACGGCGCCCTTCCTCGGCGAGCGGCCGAAGGTCGGACCGGGACTGGGCATAGGCGCGGATCCGCTGAACGGCGCTCGTCAGCAGCGCGAGTTCCTCGGGGAGCAGCGGGAGGCTGGCGGGCTCCGTCCTGCCCTCGGTGACCTGCGCGGCGCCCAGCCGCTGGAAGAGGGACGCCTGGAAATTCTCGACCTGGTAGCGGTCAGCCAGCTCGATCATCAGCAGCGCGGCGGCTTCCAGGATCTCGACGACCTTGGACAGGTCCTCGGTCGCCAGGGGAGCGGCGGTCCGGTCGGGGACTGCGTCGGCCGGCGGGCGCTGGGCGGGGACGGGCAGACAGGCGGTGGTCGCCGTACGGCGGGTGATCTCCATGATGATTCCTTCTTTCTGGCCGCCGATGGCGGCCGTCGTGGTGTTCATGCGGGATTGCGTAGTGGTCAGGCGGTGTGACGGTGGGTGCAGCAGTCATGGCAGCGAGGGCGGTCGAGGCACTCACGGGAGGCGACAAGGGGCCTTGCGGGCGGTGGTGTACCGCGTTCGCCGAAAGCCGCTGGGGTGTCAGCCGGGCAGTTCGTTGCGGCTGCGGGCGATGAGCCCGTGGGTCCGGCTGGTGATGCTGCGGTGGTCCTGGAGGACGGGCGCGTTGTAGTGGTGGTGGTGCTTGGGCGGCGCGGCCGTACGGGCTTCCTTGGCGCGCCTGAACACGCGGCCGAGGGCGAGGAGGAGGGCGGTGGGCCCGCCGATGACGATGCTGACGACGACCGGGCCGGCCTGGCCGGCGGTCCACAGCACCAGGGAGACCGAGCCGCCGAGCGAGATGGTGGCGACGCTGCCGGCGAGCAGGAGGCCGCTGAGGTCGGTGGCGCGCTGACTCATCGGGAGCCGGCCGGGCTGCGGTACGGGCGGGGCGGTGCCGATGGCGGGCACGGGAGTGGGGTCGCGGTACGCCGTCAGGGTCTTCGCCCGGTAGGCGTCTTCGACGGCCTCGATGAGCAGGCGGGCCTCGGCGGCTGCCTCAGATTCGTCGAGCCGCGTGCCAGGAACGTGCTCCACTGCTGGTGCTCCTTCGCGTGTGGTGGGGGAGTGGGCGGGGACCGGCGCTTTGTGACGGGAGGGCCGGTCCCCGTGCCTGGTCAGGGCAGGCGGTAGGTGCCGCGGCCGATCGGGATGAGGGCGTCTTCAGCCGTGAGCTTGTTGACCTCGTTGTTCACGGCGCCGGTGGTGGGGCCGCCGTCGGTGCCGCAGCCGACGGCCTTGCGGAGATCGCGCAGCGCCATGCCCTCGGGCTCGGCGGCCAGGGCCGCCAGAATCCGCTCGCGGATCGTGGGCCCCTTGCCCTTGGCCGCAGCGAACGGCGACGGTGCCTCGCCTGTGCTCTCTTTGGCCTTGCGGTCAGCCTCCAGGAGGCCGGTGATGCGCTCCCGTTCCCCGACGAGGCCCAAGCTGCCGGGGGCGCCGCCCGAGGCCGCCTGCGGGGCTCCTGTGGCCTTCGGAGCCTCGGAGGCGCCGGTGGTGTGCCGGAGTTCGTACGCGGTGCCGGCGGCCTCGGCCTCGCCGGGAGTGAGCGTCGGCAGCGGGCAGCCGTCCATCAGCTCTTCGAGCTGCGGGTAGCGGCCGCCGCTCTTCTTCAGCACGAACGTGCGGAACAGGATCGCCTTGCCTTCGGTGATCAGCCAGCCCATGCCCGGCGTGGGCACGCCTTCGACGGCCGCGGTCCCCTCGAAGAGTTCCTTGGCTCCACCGCCTTGGTAAATCCGCTCCGGAATGGGGGAGATGTGCGCACCGATGGGGGCGATGCCGTCCAGTCCCATGCTCTGAGTGGACGAGGACGCGGTCCGCAACAAGAAGACATGGCCTTCCTTGCCCTTTTCGCGGATCTCGTGGTTGTCACCCAGCTCCTTCAGGTGCAGGCTCTGGACGGCCAAGTCGACGCCGATGCCCACTTTCTGTCCGGTCTTCTGGAGATCGGCGATCATCCACGCGGCTTCCTTGCGGATGTCCTGGTCCAGGCTGCTCAGCAGGCGGTTGATCTCGTCGCCGGTCCACTGGATCAGCCGCCAGGGGCCGTTCAGGTCGAAGTCCCCGCGCCCGTTGGAATGCCGCTCGCGGTATTCCTTGACGGCGTGCAGGGCGCGCAGTTGCCGCATCGTCTCGGCCGGGCCTTTGGCCATCCAGTCAACGCGGCCTTCCATTTCCGGCAGCGACATGCCGCCCTGCACATCGGCCATCCAGGAAATGACACCGGAAAGGCGCTGCGCGGCACCGAGCAGCCGCATCAGCCCGGACTTGCCTGACCCGGTGGTCCCGGCCGTGATGCCGTGCTGCGCGCGGCCGGTGTCGTGGTTGAACAGCTGGATGCGGGCGGGGCTGCCGTCGTGGGCGATGCCGACGGAGATCCGTCCGCGGTCGTCCATCGTCAGGTCCTCGGCGGTGGGAGCGCGCACGTCGAGCAGCGGGTTGGTGCGGTAGATGTAGGCGACCGCTTCGCGCGGACCTGCGCCTTCCATGACCAGGCGGGAGATGTCGTCGATGCCGAGCGCGCTGCACAGCGCGTCGTGGTTGACGCCCAGCCGCTTGCCGCGCGCCGCGGCGATCCGCAGCCGGATCTCGTCCTCGCCGATGTCGTACTGGACCAGTTCCACGCCGGGTGCGGCGCCACCGGTGACGTTGACATGCTCGTTCCACATCCGCAGCAGGGCCTGCTCGGGGTCTTCGTCCTCGGCGGCCTGGAGGGCCTTGGCGGTGCGGCGGGCCTCTTCGAGCTTGGGTGCGACCTGGATGGCCAGGCGGCCGGGTCCGGCGTGGGGCAGCTCGGCGGTCTCCACGGCGCCTACCGGCACGTCGAAGACGGCGGCGATGGCCCGGTCGTCCAGCAGGCGGGGCACCGGCTGACCGGCCGGGGCCAGGACGATGGCCTCGAAGTCGGGCTCGCCGGGACGGTACTGGCGGATGTGGTGCAGCTCGGTGTCCCCGGTGACCGGCGACCGGGCCCACAGGACCCGTAGGTGCTCTTCAACGGTGACCGGCTCGGGCTCCGCGACGGTCTCCGCGAAGGCGGGCAGCGTCTCCACGTACTCCACGGCCCGGGCCAGGCCCTTGGACCGGGTCCAGGGCGCCGTCACCACCATCGCCGCCGTCCAGGCCGCGGCGCCCAGCATCGGCCAGCTGGTGGGGTAGCCGTAGGCGGGGGCGAGCAGCCCGGCGGTGTAGGCGGCGGACCAGCCCAGCACCGGTAGCGCCCGCATCGCGGAGGCCAGGCGGGCGGTCCAGTCGTCGCCGTCACTGCGCTGCCACAGCCGCATACCGGCCGCGGCGCCGGTGGCCAGGGCTGCGCCGTGGCCCCACCAGGGCAGCTCCACCAGTGGCCCGACCGCGGCCCAGGTGCCGGCCGCGCCGTAGATCAGGCGCTCGGCCAGGGCCAGGCGCCGGGCCGCAGTGCGGGTCAGCCCCCGGGCACCGCCGACGTCGGCGGCCGCGGTTTCGGCATTCACGATCTCGGTTGTCATCGTCCCTCCGGAAGCGAGAAAAGGGGGGAGGGGCCCGGCTGGCCGGGCCCCTCCCGGGGCGGGGTGCCCGCCCCGGGAGGGGCGGGCGCGGGTGTTACTTGACTTCGTTGAAGCCGGGCTTGGGCTGCTGGACGCCCATGACCTGTACGACCTCGTTGATGCCGCCGTACTCGTTCTGGTGGGCATCGCCCAGGGCCTGCGCGTCGTGCTGCATGTCGTCGGCCTTCTGGGCGAGTTCGCCCGAGGCGTCGGCGACCCTGCGCAGAGCGGCGGCGCCGTCCAGGATCCGCGCGGTGTACTGGGGCTCGACCTCGGCCGCGTCACACATCTCCGACATGTGGCTGGCCGCGTCGGCGTCCTTTTCCATCCGCCGCTGCCAGGCCCACACCTTCTCCTTGAGCAGCAGCGCCTGCGAGGTCAGCTTGGCGACCTCGGTCATCAGGGTGAAGAAGCCGAGTCCATCGGTATTGACGGCCACGGCAGGGAGGTTGTCGCCGCGGGGGACGAGATCTCCGGACACAGGACACGTTCCTTTCAGTTCTCGTTGTGCACGCGGGCGGACGGCGTCCGCAGGCCCGCGTCCGCGGTCGCCTGCGTCAGCGGCCGGTAGGCGGCTTCCATCTCGTCCCGGCCCTCTTCGTTCAGCTCGGCGGCGTTGAGGGATTCGATCTGCATCTCGTCTGCCTTGCGGGCCAGCACCTCCATCGACTCGGCGAGCTTGTGCATCGCCCGGCTGGTCAACGTGCCGATGATGTTGTTGCGGGTGGCGAGGACGACCGCCAGCTCATCGAGCGCGTACTGCAACTCGCGAGCCTCCGTGGCGAGCACGATGCACTCGTCGTGGCCCTCGAAGGCCCGGGCGACCACGCCGTTGAGGAATTCGGTGACGTCGTCGAGGGTGACTTCGGTGGCGTGCTCGGCGCTCATCTCGGCGGCCGGCAGGGACAAGGCAGCAGACGGTGCGGACGCGGACGTGTCCACGGGCGCCTCCTTCGTGATCGTGGTGCTCGGTGGGCCGGAAGGGGCGGGCGCATCCCGCCCGCCTCCGGCGGTCAGTGCGGCACGGGCCGACGCCGCGTAGCCCGTGGGGAAGATCTGCTCTGCCGTCCACGTCTCCTCCTGGCGGGGGTCGGTGGCCCGCATGGAGTCGTAGGCGCTGCGGCGCTCCTGGCGAGGGGTTTCTTGGCCTGGCGGCGTCCAGAACGCCCACCCGGCCCCCGGCGTGGACGTCTGCTCCTGGTCCGTACGGCGGGTCTTGCGCTGCCGCATCCAGCGCAGCCGCTCATCGAATTGGGCCTTCGCCCGGGCGAAGGCAGCATCGGGGGCGGATCGGCGTGCCCGCTTGGCCCGGGTCTTGCGCAGGTTCACCTTCGGCCCCGTCCCGCCGGCGCCCCCCTTGCCCTTGCTGTTCTTGTTGTTCTTGGGCTTTCTCTGCTGGGCCTTGCTCAGCACCGGACGGGGCGGCTTCTTGCGCCGCTTCTTCAGCCGCCGCGCCGCCTCGTCGGTGACGGCCTGGCCCAGCGTGGTACGGCCCGCACCACCCGCAGGGGCCTTAGGAGCCTTGGCCGACGGCTTCGAGCCGCCCGCCGCGGTCCGGCCCCCGGTACCGCCGTTCTTCCCCGGCTTCGGCTTCTTGTTCAGGTCCACCTTCGGCGCCGTCCCGCCCGCAGCGGGCCCGGTCTTCCCGCCCCCGGAGGGCTTCTGCTTCTTGTTCAGGTCGACCTTCGGGGGTGCCGCGCCCGGGCCGGTCTTCGGCCTCTTGGTCAGGTCGACCTTCGACTTGTTCAGGTCGGCCTTCAGGCCGTCCGTACCGGCGCCGCCCTTGCCGCCCTTGTCCTTCTTCTTGGGCTTGTCGGGCTTGACCGGGCTCAGCACCGGCGGGGCCAGGTGCTTGCGCCGCTTCTTCAGCCGCCGCCCCGCCTCGTCGGTGACGGCTTGGCCCAACGAGGTGCGGGCCGCCTTCTCAACCGCCCGCTGGTCGCGCTTGGCCTGCGTACGGTCGGCCTTGGCTTGACGGCGGGCGTCTTGGGCGGCCTGTTTGCGGTCCTGGGCCCGGTCCCGGTTCTTGCGCCGTGTGTCGAGCCGCGCGTCCTTCGCCGCCCCGCGCCGCTCCAGGCGGGCGGCGGCCCGGTCGTTGCGGCCCTTGGCCCGCTCCAGCGCCGGCGAGTGCTTCGACGAGCCGGACCGGCCGTTCGACGGCGCCTTGATGCCCCGGCCCGAGGCCCCGGACGCACCGCCGGAGCCCTTGGCACCGGAGCCCCTGCCCGACGATCCGGCCGAGCCGCCCGAGCCCTTCGGCCCGGTGTTCTTGCCGGAGGAGCCCGGGCCGCGGCCGCCGCCCGAAGAGAGTGACCCGCCCTTGCCGGACCTGCCGCCGCTGCCGGTGTTGGTCTTGGCCCCGTGGCGGCCGGTGCCGGTCGAGCCCAGTCCCGTCGTACGGTCCGAGCCGCCACCGGACTTGGCGCCGGACTTCCCGCCGCCTGTCTTGCCGGACGTGCCGGAGCCGCGGCCGCCACCGCTGCCGCTGCTGCCCGAGGA